>ONCY01000060.1 GCA_900316435.1 uncultured Eubacteriales bacterium
GATTTCGGGATAGTCGTCGTAGATAGTCAGGTCGGGAATCTGCTTGTAGCCCGCGTAAGGCGGGTCGCAGACGGTTGTTTTGTAGCCGTTTTCGTCAAACAGTACGGGCATGACCTTTAGCGACTCGTCGTGCTTGGTCTGGAGCTTTTCGGTGTCCCTCTTATTAAGCTCGGCAGGGGTGTACTCATATCCGCCGAACATCGCGGGAACGCCGAAGTTTGTGTAGCCTCCGAACGAAACAACGTCCGAGTAGCAGGTAAAGCCCTCAAAATCCTCTTTAAGCTCGGGGTACTCCTGCATAATATACGGAACATACTCCCCCATTGCGCGGTCGAGCATAAGCACAACAACATTTTTGCCGTCCTTGCTCAGCGTCAGCTTCGGCTGATTTTCGGTAAGTGTGAGCGACTTCATATCAACCTGTGAAACAGAGCTCATAATTCCCGCAATGTTAATGCCCGACATAACAAGCACCGCAAGCGTAGCGGTCACCAAAACACCCTGGGTAAGCTTAACCTTCTTTTTGGTCATAATAAGGAAAAGCTTTGAAACCGCAATAATCACAGCCAGGTTTAAAAGCATCTGCCATACAGTGTAGCTGATTCCGCCGTCATAAACAAGCTCGGACGACAGCGTTCCGTGGTGGTTTCCGAAGAACAGGTACGTAGCGGTACCGGCGCTGCACGCCATAACGATAAGGCGCTCAAAAATAACCTTTGCCTTGGGTGAAAACAGCCAGTAGAAAACGCTCATCCAAAGAATGAACAAGCCTGCCGACGTCAGAAACGTGCCGACGACATACCATATGGGGTGCAGGTCGCTTCCCACAATTATAAACTCCTGCGGAGAGGCGTTGATTACGCTTGACGGAATAAGAATACCCGCCAAAACCGTCAGGAACACCGCGCCGCCCAAAAACAGCTTTTTGTTAGGCTCGTACTCAACCTCGGGCTTTTTGAACTTGGGCGGCTTCATTTTGCTCTTGACAAGAGCCACGGTAAACGGAGCCAGCAGAACAAGACCAATGCCCATGAGAAATAAGAATCTCTCAAAAATATCGTTTACGCAGTAATCGACAGCGCCGCCTGCTATCGCGCACACGCCTACACAGAGCATAAAAACGCGCAGAACCTTTTTGGGGTTTTTAAGCTTGTAGAAGATTGTTTTAACAAGCGAGAACAGGTTGTTAAGCGTCCAGTAAAATACAAGGCCGGCGGGCGAATCGTACAGAAAAACAAGGAAGAATACCGCCATGCCGTAAAGCTGGATTTTTGTTTTAAGCGGATATCCCTTTGTAAAAATGTATGTCGAAATAAGGTTAATGACCGTCATGATAACGGGCAGTATATTTATTGAAACATCGCCGAATGAAAGAAGTCCGTCGGGCTTGCCCAAATCGGAAATCGGGCCGAACGAAACACCCTGAAGCAGCGAAAGCTCCGACAAAAAGCGGTACGCCGCGATAAAGAACGGAATTTCAAGCAGCAGCGAAACGGCGCTTCGCAGAACATACAGCGGGCTGTAGTTGTTCTGGCGGTAGTAGGTCTGGAGAATCATTGTGCGCTCGTCGCCGTGGAATGTCTTTTTGATGTGCGCCACGCCGTCGTGAAGCTTAGCCTCAAGAACGCGCTCTTCCTCCTGCATAGCGTCGGCGCGTCTGTAAAGCGGAAGCACAAGCAGGTTCATGGCAAGGCTGAGCGCGATAATCGCCAAGCCCGGGTCGCTGCCCATAGACCTGTAAGCAAGGCTGTATATCAGCTCAAATATCATCTGAATCGGCGTCAGAAAGAAAGAATACAGCATTGATGGAAATGACATTTACTTATTCTCCTTTCCCTGCAGTTCGTTATACTTATCTATAAGGTAATCCGCCACAGCCACGGCGCCCTTACCGTAGTGCGCCCATGTTTCGTTGCGGGCGGTCTGACGGTTCTCGGCGTATTTGGGGTTTGTAAGGCAGTCGTTGATTACCTCAGGCAGCCTGTCAAAGCTTTCCTCGCTGAGCTCCGCGCCCAGGGTAGGAAGCACCTTGAATGTCCAAAGCTCATCGTCGAGCCACCACTGGTCATATTCGGCAAAATCAAGCCCCGTGTTGGTGTAGATTACGGGCTTGTCGTAAACGAGTGAAAACTCAAACAAAACGCCCGAAAAGTCCGAGATAAGGATATCAGACTTTTTAAGCACCTCGTAGTTGTCGGTGTCGTAGTTCCACTTAAGCCTGTCGGAATCGGGAAACTTCTTCATCAGCCTGTCGAGCATTTCCTTTTCTGACATGACCGACTGCGGGTGCGGACGGACTATAATATTGTATTCGGTGTTTAAAAGCTCCCGGATTATCTTCTCGCCGAAGCGCGCGAAGATAGCGCTGTTGCCCCACGACGGAGCGAGCAGAACGGTTTTTACGTCCGATTCGGGCTTGTCGTTGTCGGAAGCAAGGCGCGACGCCATTTCGTCCATATAGGGCAAGCCGACCTTAACAAGCTCCTTTTCGGGCAGACCGCGCAGCTTTTCAAGCTTGCGGACCTGCTCTATCTGATAATCGCCCGACAAAAGCACCGCGTCGTAGTAGTCGATACCGAACATGCGGTAAAGCGTTATATCGTTCGGCGCGTGTGCTATGTGAACGTAGTAGTCAACGTTTTTTGAGCGCTTCCACTGGTACACCTCAAGACCGGGCGTAGTGGCGAAAACTATTTTTGCGTTAAGAAAGTTCAGCTTATAAAAAGCGCGGTTGCCCGCGCCGATAAACTCTCCGTGAATATGGGAATAAGGGTTTTCAAGCACGGGGTCATCGGGCGAAGCCGTCATGTAGGTAACGTCGAAGCCGCGCTTGTCAAGCTCGCGGCAGATAGGCTCAAAATTTTTCCAGTAACGCTTGTCGTCAGAAAAAATAACAAGCGGCTGTTTTTTCATTTCCTCGCGTTTACCCTTGCCGCCCGAAAGCACAAACCGCAGCTTTGCGATTGCGTTTCTGAGCACAAAACCCGCGGCGCCCAATACGCCGATAAGTATAGCAAAAAGCATACTGCCCGTTCCGGGGTCAATATACAATTTTATCATGCCGATATCCTCCAACTAAATTTTGTTCGTCAAAAAGTGCTTTTTTTCACCATGTAGTATAATACAATAAACCGCCGATTTTGTAAAGTGATAAATCTTGGCTCAAAAAATAAACAGCGGAATGCACAAAGTGCAGCGTTATTTACCGAAATTTCCCGACATTTTTAGAATAGAGTTGATAGTAGAATTTGGAGTAATTTCGGAATGCGGAATTAATTAATGTTCCAAAATTATTGTTTCTATCAGCTCGGCAACGCCGTCTTGGTCGTTCGTAGGCAGAATAAGCTGAGCCGCCTTAAGGCAGCTGACGCTTGCGTTGCCAACCGCCGCCTTAAGCCCTGCAAAGGCTATCATATCGGCGTCGTTGTCGGCGTTTCCGCACGCCGCCGTATTGCGCGGCAAAACATCAAGCCGCCTGCAAAGCCACTTAAGCGCGTTGCTTTTCGTGGCGTCCTTGTGCATAAACTCTACAAAATTCGCCGATGAGGACGTGATATATGTCTCAGCAAGCTCACTTTCGAGCAGCGCTCTTACTTCCTCTCTGAGCGCTCGATCGGGGCACACATACTCAACGCTGTCGAGCCTTGCGCGGTTGTCGTAAATATAGCGGCGCATGTCGTCAAGCCCTCCGCGAGAGTTTTGAACATAGCTGACATACGCGGGCGTGCAGCCGTATTTTATCGGGTAGCGCAGATAGCGGTTATCTGTGAACGTGGCACCGTCAATAAACGCCTCCCAAATCAAATCGCGCTCCTTAGTCAGGCTCAGCAATTTTTCCACCTCGGACTCCTTCATCAGCGTTTCGCTGATTCTTGCACCTGTTTTGTCGTGAACCGCCGCGCCGTTTGACGAGATTACGAAGTTCACGCCGCGCAGCCCAAGCACGCTTTCGGGCATTGAGCAGTAAGGTCTGCCGCTCGCGGCTACTATTTCAATTCCCCTGTCCGCCGCCGCTTCAATCGCCTTAGCTACCTTTGGCGAAAGCGTGTTGTCAGACCTGAGCGCCGTGCCGTCAAGGTCGAGCGCAATTAGCTTAATTTCCATTTTTCAGCTCCTTAACGCCTGTTCTGCAAAAGCCCTTCATGCAGCAGCCTTCGCATTTCGGCGAGCGCGCCGTACATACAGCCCTGCCGTGAAGCACCAGCCTGTGGCAAAAGTTGTTGCTTTCCTCGGGCGGCAGCAGTTTTTTTAATTCAAATTCTATCTTCTTCTGGTCTGTCAGTTTATGAAGCCCAAGCCGCGTTGTTATGCGTATGCAATGCGTATCGACCACCACCGCGGGCTTGCCGAACACATCTCCGCAGATAAGATTCGCGGTTTTTCTGCCAACCCCCGGAAGCGTCGTCAGCTTTTCGATTGTATCGGGAACCTCTCCGCCGAAATCGGAGAGGATTTTTTTGCTCATTTCAACAATGTCTTTCGACTTTGTCTTAAACAGGCCGCAGCTTTTTATATATTCGGCGACCTCGTCATAGTCTGCCTCGGCAAAGTCCTCGGCTGTTTTGAACCGCTCAAACAGCGCAGGCGTCACCATATTAACGCGCGCGTCGGTACACTGAGCCGAAAGCCGCGTGGCAATAAGCAGCTGCAGGGGCGTTGTATATGTAAGCGAGCACTTGGCGTCGGGATATTCCTCTTTAAGCGCCTCGACCGCCGCTATGGCAATCTGTTTTTTAGTCACAAAAATCACCTCAAAAACAGTTTATCATATTTTGAAAACTATTGCAAACAAAGCCGAAAGTTGGTACAATAAGAATATCCTAAATAAGGCTGTGATTTTATGAAATACAAAAACTATATTTTCGACTTATACGGAACCTTGATCGACATCAACACAAACGAATGGAGCGCTCAGCTGTGGAAGAAAATGGCTATCCTCTATGGCTACTACGGCGCCGAATATACATACAAGGAGCTCGGCGCGGAGTACGGCAGGCTTGTTGACAAAGAGAAACGCGCGGTAATGCGCCGCCATCCCGAATACACGGTTATCGACATTAAGATAGAAAAGGTTTTCCGCCGCCTGTTTACCCTAAAGGGCGTAAAGCCCAAAAAGGCGACGGTGCTTGAGATATGCGAGGTTTTCCGCTGCTTCTCAACAAAGTACATAAAGCTTTACGACGGCGTGCGCGAGCTTCTTGACACAATAAAGGAGAACGGCGGCAGAATTTACCTGCTGTCAAACGCGCAGCGCACCTTTACCGAAAACGAGCTCAACATGCTGGGACTGACGCCTTATTTTGACGGAATCTGCATAAGCTCCGACGAGGAGTGCTCAAAGCCCGACGCGCATTACTATCAGATCCTGTTTGACCGTTACGGACTAAAAAAAGAGGAATCCATAATGATAGGCAACGACTTCCGCTCCGATATAGGCGGCGCCGCGGACTTCGGAATCGACAGCCTTTACATCCACCAGAGCATTTCGCCCGACATCGACGGCGAGCTCAGAAGCACCTACACAATAATGGACGGCGACGTTTATAAGATGATTGAAATATTATTCGGAACGTGACGGCCGCCACGCGGCAGGAAATCCGCCTTTGGAGAGCAATAATATAACAAAAACGTTTCTGCAACGGCGTGTCAAATCTCGCGGGAATGGAAGGATTGTTAATCGCTATCATCTGATTTGCGTTGTGCACCGTCGCGGCAGCGACCGCGTTACGCAAACAGAATAAGGGCTGTTCAACCGAACAGCCCAATCATATTATTTCAGATTATGGCACTCCGACAGCACGGTAAACAGCGCCGCGTCGGAAGCCAGCCTGCGGATATACGCCCGCGAATTTACGGTATTTACGCCGCCCAGCATAAGCTTTACGGCATAAGCCTTGTCCTTGGTGCAAACGCCCACAAACACAAGCCCCACGGGCTTTTCGGCGGTTCCTCCCGTCGGCCCCGCGATACCCGTTGTGCTTACGGCAATATCCGCGCCCGAAAGCTTCTTTACGCCCTCAGCCATCTGAATGGCGGTTTCGGCTGACACGGCACCCAGAATTGTCAGTGTTTCCTCGCTGACGCCGAGCACCTTTGACTTTATCGCGTTGGCGTACGAGCAAACTCCGCAGTCAAACACCTCGCTGGAGCCGCTTACGCGCGTTATGCGCTCGCTTATCAGCCCTCCCGTGCAGCTTTCGGCGGTTGCCGCCTTAAGCCCAAGCTCTCTGAGCTTTGCCACAACGTCCTCCTGGAGGGTATCCTGGTTCAGATTGTTTTTTCTTAAAAGCTGAATAATGTCTATATCCGTTAATGTTACCATGTTATCACCTCATTAGTTTTATTTTAACACCTAATCAACCCCAATGCAATAGTTAAAGGAGCATTTTATATGGCTTGGTTTTTTAGTGAAACCGAAATTAATTCCGATACATATTTGTTGGAAGGCAGCAACGCAAAGCATGCGCAGGTGCTGCGGCTGCGCAAAGGCGAGGCGGTCACCGTTGTAACTCCCTTGGGCGAGCAATGCGAGTGCGAGGTGCAGGACGGCACCGCTCTTAAGGTAATCAGCCGCAAGCCCTGCCAAAACGAGCCCGACGTATTTGTAACGCTGTACCAGGCGCTTCCCAAGGGCGACAAAATGGATTACATAGTGCAGAAGTGCGTCGAGCTTGGCGTAAGCCGCATTGTCCCGATGATCTCGGCGCGGTGTGTGTCGCGCCCCGACGAAAAATCTCTGCGCAAAAAGCGTGAGCGCTGGCAAAAAATAGCGCTTCAAGCAGCAATGCAGAGCAGGCGCGGGATCATCCCCGAGGTAGCCGACTGCGTAAGCTTTTCAACGGCGGCTGAGCTTACAAAGCAAAACGATCAGACTATATTCTTTTATGAGCTTGGCGGTGAGTCGGTGAAGAAAATTCTGACAGAAAAGCCAAAGACGATCGGAATATTCATCGGCAGCGAGGGCGGCTTTGAGCAAGCTGAGGTCGACACGGTAATTGCAAACGGCGGAAAGGCCGCGACACTCGGCAAAAGGATCCTCAGAGCGGAAACCGCGCCGCTTACGGCGATGTCGATTATAATGTATCAGACGGACAACTTTTAGGAGGTATAAAAATGATTGGAATAATTTGCGCAATGCAGATAGAGGCTGACGGGATTTTAGCCCTCTGCAAGGACAAAAAGACTTCTCAAAAATACGGAATGACCTTCACCGAAGGCACGCTAAACGGCAAAGAGGTGGTAGTTGTTGTCTGCGGAGTTGGCAAGGTAAACGCCGCGATATGCGCTGCAACCCTTATAAACGACTTTAAGCCCGAACTTGTAATCAACAGCGGAGTCGCGGGCGCGCTGTCGCCCGTTGTCAGCATAGGCGATATAGTAATCGGCTCAAAGGCGGTTGAGCACGACATGAACGTAACCGCCCTCGGCGACAAACAAGGCGAGGTATCCTTCCCTAACGGCAAGATGATGTATTTTGAATGTGACAAATCAGCCTCGCTGCTGCTTGAGAAGGTCTGCGCCGACCTGCCCGACACCAAAACCGTACGCGGAATCATAGCCAGCGGCGATATTTTCATCTCCGACCGCAAAAAACGCCTGCTGATAAACGACCGCTTCGGAGCCGTCGCCTGCGAGATGGAAGGCGCCTCGATAGGCCATGTTTGCTACTGCTGCAATGTGCCGTTTGCCGTTCTTCGCGCCATTTCAGACGACCTCGATGAGAACAAAGGCATGGATTTTGTAAAATTCTGTGAGCTTGCCGCAAAGAAAACCGTGTTCGCAATCGACAGATTTACGTCTGAATGTTGACAACAGCGCTTTAATGCGGTAAAATAAGGGTTAGCATTGTTTCAGAATAACTCAAAAAGGGGTATTATAATGAAGTTAACAGGTGCGGATATCATTTGCGAGTGCTTGCTTGAGCAGGGAGTAGATACCGTTTTCGGTTATCCCGGCGGCGCGGCGCTCAATACTTATGACGCGCTCTACAAATACAGCGACAAAATCAGGCATGTCCTGACTGCCCATGAGCAGGGCGCATCACATGCCGCCGACGGCTATGCGCGCTCAACGGGCAAAACAGGTGTTGTAATTACAACCTCGGGTCCCGGAGCCACCAACATCGTCACGGGTATTGCCACCGCTAATATTGACAGCATTCCCATGGTCGCTATTACCGCAAACGTAAACCTCGACCAGCTCGGACGCGACAGCTTCCAGGAGGTTGACATTGTAAACATCACCAAGCCCATCACCAAGGGCAGCTTTTTAATTACCAAGGTTGAGGATTTGGCTCCCACGCTGCGCAAGGCTTTCAAGCTTGCCAACGACGGAAGAAAAGGCCCCGTTCTTGTTGACGTGCCCAAGGACATAACCTCAACGGTAACAGAGTTTGAGCCAATGATTCCTGAGGCTCCCCAGCCCGACGAAATCGCTAACGCCGACAGCATTGCCCGCGTTCAGGCGCTTATCCGCAAGGCTCGCCGCCCCATGATTTACGCTGGCGGCGGAATCATCAGCGCCGACGCGTGCGCTGAATTCAAGCAGTTTGCCGAGCTTATCGACGCTCCTGTATGCTGCTCGCTTATGGGTTTGGGCTGTCTGCCGGCAAGCCATCCGCTCTGCATCGGCAACATCGGTATGCACGGCGGCTACGAAACAGGCATGATCACCGCGGCTTGCGACCTAATCATCGCGTGCGGTGCGCGCTTTTCCGACCGCGTTGCCGGCGACCGTGAAAAATTCGGCGAACAGGCAAAGATTGTCCAGCTTGAAATCGACAAAAACGAAATCAACAAGAACGTCAAGGTCGACGAGTATATCCTGGGTGACGCAAAGCTTATTCTGCAGGCTCTTGTAAAGGGCTTGGAGCAGCAGGAGCACAACGTATGGCTCGCGAAAATTGACGAATGGAAGCACCATTTCGACAACGCCACAAAACCATATTCCGAATACCCCTTCCCCGAGGAGTTCATCGAGGCTGTAAATAAGCTCAAAGCTGACGGCGACATCATCGCTACAGACGTAGGTCAGCACCAGATGTGGGTCGCTCAGTACGGCAGGTTTGAAAACGAAAGAACCCTGCTCACTTCGGGCGGTATGGGCACAATGGGCTTTGGCATGGGAGCGGCAATCGGCGCTCAGGTATCGCACCCCGACAAGCGCGTGTTCCTCTTTACTGGCGACGGCAGCTTCCATATGAACCTCAACGAGCTTGTTACGATGAAGTCGTACGACCTTCCGGTTATAGTCCTCGTTATGAACAACACCGTGCTCGGCATGGTTCGCCAGTGGCAGAAGCTCTTTTACGGCAACCGTTTCTCGCAGACCGACCCTCACCGCGCTACCGATTTTGTAAAGCTTGCAAACGCCTTCGGAGTTGAGGGAATGAGAATCACCAATAGCGAGGACATTTTGCCCACACTGAAAAAGGCGCTCGACATGAACACAACCGTTGTTATCGACTGCCAAATCAGCCCCGACGCCAACGTTCTTCCGATGATTCCTCCGGGAAAAACCGTAAATGAAATCGTAACCGAGATGTAATATATGATGTATAAAAGCGTGCGCCCCGAGCGCGCGCTTTTTCGCGTTCGGGGCAATTTTTTTATTATTTAATTGAAATAGTAATCCTCAAAATCGTCCTCATCACATTCCTCAGGCGTAGCAGGAACAGCGCCCGTCATCTCGGTTGAGGACACAATCTCAGGGGCAAGCTCAATATCGCCCACCTCAGGATTAAAAATACCGTTATAACGTTTATTTCTGCGGTTGTCAAAAATAGGTTTGCGTTTCTTCAAAACAAACAGCTCCTTTCGTTTTTATTATATCCGAAAAGAGCTGTATTATTTTAAAATAAAAAAAGCGCCGTAAAACGACGCTCAAGTACCTTCAAAACTGAATAAAAAGCAGGTAGTGAGTAGTATTAAATACTGACTGACCAAAGATAGGAAGACTTGTTTGCATCCTGCTTCCTGTCACGCTTTATCCGCTCAGCGGTTCAGCGCTTCTATTTATGGTCAAGCCCTCGACCTATTAGTACTGCCAAGCTGAACATGTCACCATGCTTACACACGCAGCCTATCAACC
>ONCY01000053.1 GCA_900316435.1 uncultured Eubacteriales bacterium
AAAAGGAATAAAAAAAGTATATATTTCGCAGATTTTTGCTATTATTGCGGCTTTGCTAATTGGCTGTACAGAACTTGTGACGTCTGTGTATAAAAATATAATCAAAGGGTCTTCAGAAAAAGATTCATGGATTATGATTTTAAGCCTTGCAGTAGGCGTTGTTTTGCTCGCAGCGGTTATTACATCTAATCTTATCGGAATGATTGGATATTATCAGGCTTCAAAGGATGACCCTCTTTTTAAAAAATCAATGTACTGCGCTTTGACAAGCTGTATACTGACGGTTGTCGGTGAATTGTTACAGATCCCTAACGGAATGCTGTATACGGTTTTTACCGCTTCGGCAATGATCGTTGAAATGTTTGTAATGGTTTTTGCCATAGCGGGATTAGTAAATCTTTCCGAGAGCCAAGGCTGGTCAGATTTATCCGAAAAAGGGGACAGACTGCTGAAACTATTGGCCGTTACATATATAATTTCAGCTGTAAACGCGCTTATTATTCGAATTTTTGAGCTTTCAGCGGAGTCAAAAATGATTTCTTTTATTATTAACGTTATTGATTCTTGCTTGATTATAATCAGGTATATTCTATATCTAAGATACCTTAAAGGTAATATTTTAATGCTTAATAATAACGTATACAGCTAACGGTGAATAAAACATGAATCAGATAGTAACAAAAATATACGATAAAAAAGATTGGCTTGCACGCCAGACATGGATAGTTCCCGCTTGTTTTATTTTTTCATGTTTGCTTGCGGTATTGTCGATTGTTTTGCTCGCTTTCAGAGGCTTTGGCGGAATGGAACCGGCGTGGATGTTATCTACAGGCGCGGATATTCTGTGCATGGCGGTATGCGCTATGCTGTGTTTCAGCGCAGCATTGAATTCTAAAGCGCGCAATGCCGATACACACGCATTTGTAACTTTGCTTACCACCAACGCTTTTGCGTTGTTTTTGGATGAGCTCAGCTGGTTAGTGCAGGGCAATCCTTCGCTCAGGATCATCAATCTGATTGCAAATGTGCTGTTTTACATGATTGGCGCAGTTCTTGTTTATCTTTTCTGGGAGTATATCCGCAGGGCTTTAAAGCTCAACAACAAACCTATGCGGATTGCCGATACATTTGTTACGGCGATGCTGTATCCGTCGCTTATGCTGTGTCTGATCAATATCTTTTACCCATTGTTTTTTGAAATAGGAGCCGACGGGGTATATAGACGTGCTGCTCAGTGGGATGTCAGTCAGGTGTATTTAAGCATTACTATGACCGTTGTCGTTATCGCTATAGCGTTTGCTAAAGCGTCGCTTAAAGACCGCTTGGTTTCAATATCTTTTGTCGCGATCCCTTTTGTAAATCAGATATTAACATCTTCTGTTTTTGGGCTGTCCACTCAATATGCCGCTATGACGGTTTCAATTGTGCTTATCTACGGCGTCCTGTTTGCCGACCGTGAGAAAGCTCTTTCATCTACCGAGATGGAACTGGGAGTGGCCACTAAAATTCAGTCTAATATGCTGCCGAATACATTTCCGTTTATGCCGGACAGAACCGAGTTCGATCTTTACGCGTCGATGAAGCCCGCAAAGGAAGTTGGCGGTGATTTCTACGATTTTTTTATGATTGATGAAAACCGCCTTGCTTTGGTAATAGCAGATGTTTCCGGAAAAGGGATACCCGCCGCTCTCTTTATGATGGCTTCAAAAATTCTCATAAAAAACACAGTTATGACCGGCAAGTCACCGGGAGAGGTGCTTTATGCTGTCAATAATCAGATTTGCGAGAATAATCAGCTCGACATGTTCGTTACGGTTTGGCTTGGAATACTTGACTTGAGCAACGGGTCGCTGATCACCGCAAACGCAGGTCATGAGTATCCGATTATCCGGAAACCCAACGGCGATTTTGAGCTGTTTAAATCCAAGCACAGTTTTGTTGTAGGCGGAATAAAAGGAATAAAATATAAAGAAACAGAACATAAGCTTCAAATGGGCACGAAGCTGTTTATATATACTGACGGAATTCCAGAGGCAATTAATGAATCCGGGGTTCAGTACGGTTGTGAAAATTTAATATCAGCGTTAAATAATAACAAGGATCTAAGCCCGGATAAACTAATAAAATTTGTCGAAGCGGATGTTGAAAGATTTATTCAGAATCAACCGCAGTTTGACGATTTTACAATGCTGTGTATTCATTATAAAGGGACTACTATGAAGGAATTAACGATCGAAGCGGCAGTAGAGAGTATTGATGTCGTAAACGATTTTGTTGCCGATGAGCTTAAAGCTTTGGGGTGTCCTAAAAAGGCGCAAATTCAAATAAGGATTGCTATAGATGAACTGTTCGGCAATATTGCAAAGTACGCTTATTCACCCGATGTGGGTAAAGCAACAGTTAGATTTGAGGTTGAAGAATCACCATTGTCAGTAATTATTACATTTATTGACAACGGCAAGCCTTTTAATCCGCTTGAGCAGGCAGAGCCTGATATTCACCTTTCTGCTCAGGAGCGAGATGAGGGCGGACTGGGCATTTTCCTTGTTAGGAAAACGATGAATCTGGTTGAGTATGAGTATAAAAACGGTCAAAATATATTAAGAATTAAAAAGAATATTTCACAATAAAGGAGTACAAAATATGAATATCAAAAAGAAAAAAGACGGCACCACATTAACAATTATCATTTCAGGAAGAATTGACACAGTCACAGCACCCGAAGTCGATGATTTTGTAAACAAAAACCTTGACGGAGCAGAAATGCTTATCCTCGATTTTAAAGATGTAAACTATGTTTCGTCAGCAGGCCTGCGCGTGCTCCTTTCGCTGCAAAAAAAGATGATGGTTAAGGGCGAAATGAAGCTGATTAACGTAAACGAAGCGGTAAGCGATGTGTTTGAGGTTACGGGCTTTGACGAAATTCTGACATACGAAAAGGGATAAAAATTATGAATATTATCGAACTGCTTGAGCAATATACAAAAGAAAAGCCCAACGCGTCTGTTCTGTATGACGAAGCGCACTCAAAGGGCATTACATACGCTCAGCTTGATAATCTGAGCGGACGCGTTTACGCATATTTGACCGATAAAGGAGTAGGCAGAGAGGACTTTGTGCTTATTAACCTGCCTCGCGGTATTATGCCGATTATCGCAATGATAGGCGTATGGAAATGCGGCGCGGCATGGGCACTGGTTGAGGATACCTACGCGCCCGACCGCATTGATTATATAAGGAATGACTGCGGCTGCAAGACTGAGATTTCTTCAGTAAATTGGGAGGAAATAATGTCTGTTGAGCCAAAGAGCGGCTATGTCGCCGCCGATGACCACGACGCAGCCTATGCTATCTACACCTCGGGTACCACCGGCAACCCAAAGGGTGTGCTTCATGAGTACGGCAATCTGAAACGTGCGATTGACTCGATAAACGTAGACGGAAAGAACCCCTTTAATAACAAGGAAAGGGTTGCGCTGTTAGCTCCGATGAATTTTGTCGCTTCGGTAATGGTTATTCTTAAGGCGCTAAGTATCTGCGGAGTCAAGACCTTTGTTGTAAGCTACGCCACAATCAAAAACCCGATGGCGCTTAAAAAGTTCTTTTTTGAAAAGCGTATTTCTATTACCTTTCTCACTCCGTCATATGTGCGCATGCTCGGCAACCAGACAGGCCCGTTCCTGAGAATGCTCTTTGTCGGAAGCGAGCCCGCGAACAACGTTTATAATAAAAGTGTTGACCTAATTAATATCTACGCCGCATCCGAGAGCGGCTTTGCGGTCGGCGTGTTCCAAATTGACAAATCATATGAAACCTGTCCGATAGGAAGGCCCCAAATCGATTGCACAATCTCGTTGATTACAGAAGATGGGGCAGAAGCCGCTCAAGGCGAAACAGGTGAATTGTGCTTTGACAATCCATATGTGCGCGGTTATATAAAATTGCCCGACGAAACGGAAAAAGCTTTTGTGAACGGTGTTTATCATACAGGCGATCTTGCAAGACTGGATGAAAACGGCAATTATGTTCTGCTCGGACGGTCGGGCGATATGATAAAAATCAACGGAAACCGTATTGAACCTGCCGAGATAGAAGCATCTGTTAAACAGGTGCTCGGAATCGACTGGGCAGCGGCGCGAGGTTTTGAAGAAAACGGAAAAAGCTATTTGTGCGCATACTACACCGCCGATATTGATGTTGACAGGGGCAAAATGCGCGAGGAGCTTTCAAAGCGTTTACCGTATTATATGATTCCCTCATATTACATCAAAATAGATGAAGTACCGCTAAAGCCAAACGGCAAAATGGATAGAAGTGCACTGCCAAAGCCCGATACTTCAAATTTTCATACCGACTACATGGAACCCGAAAACGAAATTCAGAAAAAACTCTGCGACGCTATGGCAAAGGTGCTTAAGCTTGAGCAAATCGGTATCAACGATGACTTTTATGAGCTTGGAGGAGACTCACTCGGTTCAATTAAAGTTATTACCGAAAGTGAATTGCCCGGGCTTAACGCAAGCGAAATCTTCCGCGGAAGAACACCGAAGAATATTGCGGCTCTTTATGAGGAAAACCACGCAAACGACGACGGCGAATCGCCTGAAATAAAGAACGCACGTGCAATAAAGACGGAGCATCCGCTTACAGCCGAGCAGCTTTATATGGTGGACTATCAGCTCTACACGCCGAAATCAACCATGTACAACCTGTTCACCATGATGAAGCTTGACAAGGAGCTTATTGATATTCAAAAAATGACTGACGCTATGCGTACCGCTATCCGTAACCATTCCTCGCTGCTCACTACATTTCACTTTAACGATGACGGAGAGATCGTTCAGCGCTATACGCCGGATGTATTAGGCGAAATATATGTTGAAAAACTCAGTGAATTTGAGTTTAATAATATCAAGGATATGTTGGTGCAGCCCTTCAAGATTATCGGCGGTTGTCTTCACCGCTGCCGCGTATTTGAAACCGAAAAGAACGGTTACATTTTTTTTGACGTTCATCACACGCTTTTTGACGGCACTTCAATGAAAGTGTTTATGCAAAACGTCGGCAAAGCGTATATGGGTGTACAGCTTGATCCGGATCTGTATTATCTTATTTTACAAAACCGCGAGGATGAAGCAAAAACCGGCTTTTACGAGGAAAGCCGGCGCTATTTTGAAGAACTTTTAGAGGAAGTTGAATGGAGCAGCTATCCTAAAACCGACCATGAATCTCGCGAAAATGAAATGGGGGAGCTGTTTTCGCCTATAGGAATTGAACAGGCGCAGATGAAAGCTATGGAACGCCATTATCGCATAAGCCGAAATGAGTTTTTTATTACGGTCGCAGCGCTTGCCATTTCCATATACAACAAAGAAAACGATATCAAGCTTTCATGGATTTATAACGGGCGTGAAGATATGCTCGCCATGAATTCCGTAGGTCTGTTGTTCCGCGACCTTCCGGTCGGCGTCAGGCTTAAAGACAATTTATCTTTGCGAGAGCTTTTTATCGACGTCCACAATCAAGTTCAAATGGGAATTGAGCATTGCTGTTATCCCTATGTTGATATTCACAATCAAGCCGGCGGATCCGAATCGGCATATCTTTTATATCAGCAGGATATCCGTGATTTAAGCGGCTTTGAGGGGATGGGCGTTGAAACGATTGATATTCGTCAGAACCAGGCTGCCTCACAGACGATCCTTGATATGGAAATACTTGACGGGGCCAATGGACTTGAACTGATGATCGACTACATGGCAAGTCTGTATGATGACGAAAGTATGGAAAACTTTAAGGATATATTCATCAAAGTTGCGCAGGGTTTGGTAACTCATAATTCTCAGACTGATATAACTGTAGGTGAGCTGCGCAAGGAATACAGCAACAGAAAAACATTCTTTGAAACTATTAAAGGTGTATTTAGGAGAAAAAGATGACAGAAGAAGCTATTACCCGAATTCGAGAAAGCTACAGTGAAAACCGGATAATTACCGGAGAATATGATATTAATCTTTCGGCAAAATGCTCAAACGGTATTTTTGTCGGTGCAAAATCAGGAAATATTGCAGTCTTTCGAGGAATACCCTTTGCAAAACCTCCGGTGGGAGATTTGAGGTGGAAACCGCCTGTACCTGTCGAAGGCGGCAGTGAAGTCAGAGAGGCATATTATAACGGCAAAAGTCCTATTCAGACCGAATGGCCGACGGAGCAGGCGTCATATTACCCTTGCGGAGAGGACTGCCTGTATCTCAATGTTTGGAAGAACCTCACGGACACAACCGAAAACAAACCGGTTATGGTATTTTTCCACGGCGGATCATATGGCTGGGGCGGAACCGCTGACCCTATGTATGACGGAAAAAACCTCGTCAGCAAACAATCCGACATTATTCTTGTAACGGTAGGATATCGGGTCGGAATTTTGGGCTTTGTCGATTTGTCTTGTTTTGAGGGCGGCGAGGATTATCCCTACGCTCCCAATCTCGGCTTACTCGACCAGATCGAAGCGCTGCGCTATATTCAAAATAATATTGCAGCATTTGGCGGTGATCCTAAAAATGTTACAATTTTTGGCGAATCCGCAGGAGGCGGAAGTGTGTCACTTTTGCCGATCATTCCTATGGCTAAAGGGCTTTTCCGCCGCGTGATTGCCGAAAGCGGCTCTGTTGCGCTTACTTTCTCAAAGGAAGAATGCCGAGAGTTTTCAAGACGTCTGATGCGCGAAAGCAAAGCGAAATCAGTTGATGAACTTTTGAGGCTCACCGAAGACGAGCTTATAAAAATAAATGGGAAGCTAAACCAGTACAACAATTTCCCTCAGCGCGACGGCAGAATCGTTCCTCTCAATCCCTATTTGTCTTACAAAAAGGGCGATACAGCTGACGTAGATATGATAATCGGCACAAATTCCCACGAGATGAATTACTGGATAGGTGAAATAGGCGGTATCATTCCTTTCCGCTTCAGTATTCCGGTTAAATTTGAGAATGACTTAAAGCGGCTTCCGGCAGAGGACAAAAATCGAATTAAGACCTTTATGTCATCGATGAACGGTCACAGCATGTGGAAAATGGCGCGCTTTTATGATGAGATGATGTTCCGTCTGCCCGCAATCGAGCAGGCTCAGTGGCATGACGCGAATGGGGGAAAAGCCTATATGTACTACTGGACAGTTCCTTCTACGATTCCCATGAGGAAGGCATGCCACGCGGTTGAGCTTGCTTATGTATTCGGAAATTTGGAGGAAACTATCTATACAGGAGAAATTGCCGACGAAACACTCTCCGATACAGTTATTCAGATGTGGACTAATTTTGCGCGTACGGGCGTTCCGTCAACAGATGATCTGTTGTGGGAGGCTTATGACGGGAAACAACGCGCTACAATGGTTATTTCTGACAAGCCTCATATAGAGCATGATGTACTTGAAAGCCGCAGAAAGCTTTTATTTCCTCTTTTAAAACATCAGATCAACCCGTCTTACGCAACGCTCGATTATAATGTTCCGTTTGTCAGAAAAGCTGTAGCCGGAAGTATTGCGCTTGCCGCGGGAATTGCGGGCGCTGCGCTGCTCGCGTATAAACTGATAAGCAAAAATCACGACATTTGACGGTAATGTTACGATAAATAATATAAGGAAGTGGTAAGATATGAGTTTTATAAAAGGCAGGGCTGTAACATATATTTCTCTGACTGTTTTGCTGCTTTCTTTTGTAAGTATAGTCATTGCTTTGATAGTAAGCTCAGGCAGACAGCCGTTACATGAATCCATGGATCCCTGTAAAGTATCAATTAACGGAAAATACTCAATTGACGGGGGAGAATGGATTGATACACTTCCCGATGAAATGCTCCACAGCCGTTTTCATACGGTTACTGTCAAAGGATATCTCTCTAAAGAGGTGAACAGCAGCCAAAATCTCGTTATCTTTTCGGAAAATATTAATTACAAGCTTAAATGTAACGGTGTTGTGGCTGAAAACACCAAGAGCAGCGATATTAATTCTCCCGGTAATGATATCGTTTATGTTCCTGTTTCAAAAATCTCAGATAATGATCCAACCAAAACAGAAATACTTCTTACAATGAGCTATCCCTATACAATGTTTTCAAATGCCGATTTGTCGGATTTTTATCAAATGTACATCACTGATTCGTCCGGGGTTTATGATTTGCTGATAAACGGTCGGCTGCCGATTTTATTGTTCTGTCTGACGATTTGTTTCTTCGGAATGTTTGTTTTTCCAATTGCCGGAAGCGTTATCGGCGGCATAAATATACGGTACTTAGCGTTTTCTGCTTTATGCTTTTTTACGGGCTTTCATTTGCTTATTCAGGCTTTGTCACCGTTTTTGCCGCTGTGGATCGATAAACCTGTTTTATGCATGTCAATTACCGAATCGACAACACACCTGTTCGGTATTTGCGCGTTGGTTTTCATAAAGGTACTGTTTGTTAACAATCATAATAAAACAATCGGAAATATTGTCCTTCTGACTTATTCCGCTTTTATTATCACACTTTTTGTGCTAAGCTTAACTGGAGTTTGTGATTTATACGCCAGCAATCCATACGCGCAAATCTTTTTCTCTATATGTGCTTTTGTATTAACAGTTTGTATGTTCAGGGAATTAAAGATCAACCGTGACGCTAAGCATGCGATTTTCACACTGATTCCGCTTGCAGCCGCGCTTCTTTTCGACACAGTAAACATGTATATCTGTTTTTCGGATGTTATGGTTTTTGAGTTCGGAGTTGCGATAACACTTATTTATCAGATTATAGTTCTGATATTTGATTTGCGTAAACAATATAAGGATACTATATGCTATCAACAAATGCAGCGTGAACTGACAGAATCGCGTGTAGATATTATGGTAAGTCAGATCCAGCCTCATTTTCTCTATAATTCGCTGACCTCAATCGCAATGCTGTGTACGATCGACCCCGAAACCGCGCAGGAAGCAACGATTACTTTCGCTGATTACCTTCGCGGAAATATGGATTCGTTAAAGCAAAAGGAGCCTGTGCCTTTCTCTAAAGAGCTTGAGCACCTGAAAAAGTATCTGTATATCGAAAAGCTAAGGTTTGGGAAAAAACTGAATGTTGTATATGATATTCAGGCTGAAAATTTTGTTTTGCCTCAACTGTCAATTCAGCCTCTCGCTGAAAACGCCGTAAAACACGGAATCAGCAAAAAGCGCGGCGGAGGTACGCTGACTATTTCAACGCGAGAAACCGATAAAGCCTATGAAATAATTGTATCTGACGACGGAAAGGGCTTTGATGTTAACGAGGGTAAAAACGACGGCAGATCGCATGTAGGAATGGATAATGTGCGCATGCGCCTTAAAGAGATGTGCGGAGGCAAGGTTGAAATAACAAGTAAAATAGACGAGGGTACTGTGGCTACGGTTACTCTGCCTAAGGAGGGACAATAACGTGAGAATACTTTGTGTTGACGATGAACCACTTGCTCTGCAAATGCTGGAGCTTTCGATAAAAAAGGTAAAGCCTGACGCTGAAGTAATCGGATTTGATGAGCCTGAGGACTTGCTTGCTGAGGCTGAGAAAAACGGCTGTGACATTGCCTTCCTCGACATTCACATGAGCGAAATGGATGGGGTAGAGGCAGCCAAGCGTCTTAAAAGAATAAATCCAAAGATGAATATTATCTTTGTAACCGGCTTCAGCGAGTATACAGGCGACGCTATGCAGCTTCATGCCAGCGGTTATATAATGAAGCCCGTTACAAAGGAAAAGGTCGCGGCTGAGCTTGATGATTTAAGGTTTCCGATAATACCTAAAGCAAACGCTTTGCTAAAGGTGCAGTGTTTTGGAAATTTTGATGTTTTTACGCCAGATGGAAAACCACTTCGGTTTAAAAGAAGCAAGTCAAAAGAGGTTTTTGCATATCTTGTTCACCGAAAAGGCAGTTCATGTACAAAAAAAGAGATCGCGGCGGTGCTTTTTGAGGACATGCCGTATGACACCAAGCAGCAGATGTATATGCAAAAAATAATGTCATCACTTATGAAAAGCCTGAAGGATGCAGGCGTTGAAAAGGTTATCAGAAAAACCTACAACAATATTTCTGTTGATCCCGACCTGCTTGATTGCGACTATTACCGCTTCCAGAAATTGGATGCCGGTGCAGTCAACGCATATCAATGTGAGTATATGAGCCAATACTACTGGGCGGATTTTATGTACGGTGACTACTGATTTGTTTCTAAATAAAAAGAGCCTGACAAACGTCAAGCTCAATATATAAAATTACAGATTTGTCAGATATGATACTGAATAACCGGTAATGCCTTTAAAATTCAAGTCATGATAAGTTATTCGTTTATTAATGATTGTTTTAAATGAAAAGTGCCTCCGTTTCATCAAGTGCTCTTTCCGGTTTTCGTTTTTTATTCATTTGTGTCTTTTTGCCATTAGTTTGCGGCGTTAGCCGATGCCCTTTTAAGTTTGCAGTTGATAAAGTTGCTACTCCTGCAGCAAGAATTAAAGCAAGTAATGTTTTCATATTATTCACCTCTCTGCTTGTATATCATGACTGTAATTGAAGTATAACAAACTATTAAGGACAAGAACGGGACAAAAACACAGTCTTTTTAAAAAAAGGAGTTTTTTATGAAAAAAATAATTACCGCGTTTATTCTTACAGCTGTGCTTATAATCTGCCTGACATCCTGCGGAAGTAACAGCAGCAGTTTATCGGAAGCGTTAAAAGCAGATGAAGTAACCGCTCCGTTTAACTCTCGAGCAGACGAAACGCTCGTGCCAGAAACAGGGATAGGAAACAAAACACTTGTAGCGTATTTTTCCGCAACAGGAAATACCAAAAGTGTTGCTGAAAAAATAGCGGCTATTATAGGCGCGGATCTCTACGAGATAATTCCTTCCGAGCCTTATACGGATGATGATTTAAACTATAATGATGAAAACAGCCGTGCTTCAAAGGAGCAAAACGACCCCAAAGCCCGTCCCCAAATAGCAGGTGAGGAGCTTAACATCTCGGATTACGCGATTATTTACCTTGGTTATCCGATTTGGTTCGGACAGGCTCCCAGAATTATGAACACTTTTGTTGAAAGACATAGTTTTGAAAACAGGATAATTTTCCCGTTTTGCACCTCCGCAAGCAGCGGAATGGGCGAGAGCGCAAATGATTTAAAAAGCGCCGCAAAAACAGGCAACTGGATGGACGGAATGAGATTTAGCTCAGACGCTGATGAAGAACAAATACAAAGCTGGATAAACGGCAGTAATTTATAAGGAAGTGCCGGTGGGCCCTCTTGCCTGCCTTTGAAAAACGTCTATCTTCCTAAGTTTTCATTAACGGCGGGAAAGAGAAGTTTCCTATAAAGAAAAAACAGACAGGCAGCTGTAATTGAGCTGTCTGTCTGTTCGTTTATGATAATCTGATTATTTCATCAAGCAATCTGTCTGCCGCTTCCTCTTTTGACAATAGAGGGAGGTCGATTATTTCATCACGCTTAATGAGAGTTATGTGATT
>ONCY01000032.1 GCA_900316435.1 uncultured Eubacteriales bacterium
CAAGGATTATTTATATATATAAATCTGACATTTAAGCGTGCCGTTATAGGTCTTTCTGCGCTTGTCCGCCCTACGTCCGAAGATTTTTTCAAAGTCGTCGTCGGGCGTAATGATCGTGTAGCGCTTTCCGCTTTCTTTTTTGAACCTCGCGCCCATCACGGCGTACAGCTCCTCGGCAGCATGCAAATCGAGCAGCCGCTCGCCGTAAGGCGGATTCGTAATGACGGTGCAGTAGCCCTCGGGCAGCTCAAAATCCCTTATGTCGCGCTTTTGGAAGGTAACGCGGTCGGCAACTCCCGCCTTTTCCGCGTTTGATTTAGCCACCTCAAGCGCCGCCCCGTCAATATCATAGCCCTCCGCGTGAAAGGTGCAGTCACGGTTTACACGCTCTCGCGCACGCTCGCGCTCCTGCTCAAATACGCCGTCGGGAACACAGCTCCAGCGCTCGGCGGCAAAGCTGCGGTTAAGCCCCGGAGCTATTCTGAGGGCTTTCATTGCGGCTTCTATCAGGATAGTTCCGCTGCCGCACATAGGGTCAACAACAAAATGGGAAGGGCGCACGCCCGCAAGCTCGGCCATTGCCGCGGCAAGAGTTTCTTTTATGGGAGCCTCATTCGACTGCGCGCGGTATCCCCTCTTGTGAAGTCCGCTGCCCGAGGTATCGAGCAAAATGCTCACCCTGTCGTTCATAATAAGGAACTGCACCTGACGCGGAGCGCCAGTTTCCTCAAACCAAGACAGCATGTACCGCTCGGAAAGGCTTTGCACGATCGCCTTTTTTATGATTTTCTGGCAGTCGGGCACGCTCATAAGCTTTGAGTTAAGGCAGCTGCCCTTAACGGGAAAGGCGTCGCTCATGCCTATATAATCCGCCCAGCGAATCGCCTTAACACGCTCAAAAAGCTCGTTAAAGGTCGCGGCGCGGAACTCGGCAAGCAGAATCTGAATCCTCTCGGCGTAGCGCGAGTTAATGTTTGCCCTTGCCATTGCCGAAAAGTCGCCGTCAAACAGCACCCTGCCGTTTTCGGCACGGACGTTTTCAAGGCCGAGAAAGCGGAACTCGTTGGCGCAAATGCCCTCAAGCCCGAAAATGCAAGGGGCGCAAAATGTCATTTTCATTTTTATTCTCCCATAAATAAGGGATTGGCTCAAACGCGCATCGGGTCTGAGCCAACCCCATTAAGTGTTTAATTATTCAACACAAAGCATTAATATATCAGTCGGCGGCAGGCTCAAGCAAGCCGTAATCGCCGTTTTCGCGCTTATAAACAACGTTGACCTCGTCGGTCTCGGCGTTGATAAACATGAAGAAATCGTGGCTTATCATGTTCATCTCAAGGATAGCCTCCTCAACGCTGATGGGCTTGATGAGCACCTGCTTTTTGCGGACTACCTTGTAGTCGTCCTCGGGCTCCTCAGCCTCCTGAGCGGGAAGCTCAGCGGTAAGAGCGTCAAGCGAACCGCCTGTTTTAATGCGCTTTTCAAGGCGCGTTTTATTCTTGCGGATCTGACGCATAAGAATGTCGATCACTCTGTCAAGCGCGTCGTTCATCTCGGGCATTGTGCTCTCGGCGCGATAGACCATTCTGTTGTCCCGTATAGTGATTTCAACCGTCTGGCGGTTTTTCTCAAGGGTGACAACAACGTTTGCAATTGCGTCCTCGGAAAAAATCTTTTTGAATTTGGCGAGCTTTTTCTCGACCCTCTCCTTAAAGTTATCTCTGAGGTTTACTTTACGTGCTGTGTAGGTGATTTTCATAAATTGATGCCTCCCTGCGACTCGGTCGCTTTTACGCGCATCAAAAACGGCTTTTGCTTGCGTTTTCTGCGCAAAAAGCAACGTTTGAATTTATTATTTGCGGCAATGCCGCTTTTACGCGTTGTTTATCGTCTGCCGTTGCCGTTGCCGCGCCTGCTGTAGCCGCGGCTCTCCCCTCTTTTTAAATCTGACATTTTATCCTCGCTGGTCTGCTTAAAGCGCGACATCATGTCCTCAAAGGTGGAGGGCGAAGCCTTGCGCGAGCTTTGCCACTCATAGTCGCCCGGTGACGTTACGGGCGGCGCGGGCTTGTAGGGCTGACGGTTATTTGTGCGCTGCTGCTTCTGCGGCTTTTTCTGCTGATCCTTAGGCAAAGCCTGCTTTATTGACAAGCTGATTTTGCCGTCGTTGACAGCGAGCACCTTAACCTTGACAGTCTGACCCACTTTTACATAATCGCCTATTTCCGTGATGAAGGTGGGCGCCACCTCGGAAATATGTACCATTCCTGTTTTTGAATCCGGCAGGTCTACAAACGCGCCGAATTTCGTGATTCCGGAAACCTTGCCTTCTAAAATAATTAATATCCGCTCTCCGTCGCTGACATAGCCAAGATCCTCCTTGGCCTTTTTCTCCATATATTCCGAAAGCTCCGCGCCCTTAAAGTTGCGTACCTTTTCAAGATAATTGGATTCTATTTCAACAACATTGATATGCTGCTGTATTTCACTTAGCTCCGCCCTTTTTTCGGCGATTTTTACATTTTGATTGATAATAGTAATAACGGCGTAGAACACAAACCCGATTACCGCAAGATAAAGCAGAATATAACGCAGCTTATGCTTTTTCTTCGGCTTTTCAATGACCTTGGGGCCGTCCTGGCCGGACGAAGCGTCAGCGGACGCCGCCGGCTTTTTTGTTCTTGGCTTTCTCAACTTCATATTTCTTCCTTTTTCGGTGTTTAATATAGCTGAACCGCTCTTTTATATTTATTATATTATACAATAAATGACCGACAATTTTCAATAGGTATTTAGCAAATATTTTCAGTTTTAATGAAATTTTTTTCAGAGTTTTTTTAACAAATCGAATTATAGGGCTGTAAATTCTGAATAAAAGCCGCCCTACAGTCAGTCTGTACAGCAAAAAGCCCGCAAGACTGCCCGCGATAACGTGAAATCTTATAAAGCCCATCAGGTAAGCCAGCGAGAAAAAGAACACCGACATAGCCCATACAAGCATGAATATGATATCGAGTATCACAACCGCGGTTTTTCCGAGCGAAAAAGCGTACCGCAAAAATTTAAGCGTTCCGTAAAAAAACGCCAAAAGCAGCCCCAGTACAAACGAATAGCCGAAGGCTACGGATTGCTGGGCAAACGTAAGCTCCAAATTATCACCTACCGAAACAGCTTTGATAAGCGCGAGCGAGAATTATCGGTGCCGATATACTGCAATGAATTAACGGTTCCGCTTATGGATACGTCGCCCGTTTCAAGATTAAGCTTGTCAACATGCAGACCGCTGCCCTTTACAATAAGCGTTCCGGCAGTCGTTTTTACAGATACGGTTTCCTCGTTAAAGCCGTTTACCTCCACAGCGCCCGTCAGAACAAGCTTGCGGCGGTTGTCCAGCATAAGTGTATGGTTTTTGCCCATAGGCGTTTCGTTCATAATATAACCTCCGATTTTTTCTACCTTAAAATATACGCGGACGTTAAAAGATTTATGAGCGAGCTATTGCCTTGATTTATTATACAGCCTCGTAAAGGGTTGCGGCATCTTCCTTGCGGACGGTCTCTTTAACCTCGGTTACCCTCACCTTTACCGTGCGCGCACCGAGAGTGATAGCTATAATGTCGCCGGGATTTACGTCGTAAGAGGCACGCGCTGGCTTGTCGTTAACCATGACCTTTCCCGCGTCGCATGCTTCGTTAGCAACGGTTCTGCGCTTAATAAGGCGCGACACCTTTAAGTATTTATCTAATCTCATATTATCCTCACTATTATTCTAAAAAAGCAAAAAGAGCCGAATTGCTCGGCTCTCTTATCAAGTCAATAATTACTGATTAACGATATCCTTGAATGCTTTGCCTGCCTTGAAAGCGGGAACCTTTGAAGCGGGAATATCGATAGAGTTGCCTGTTCTGGGGTCAACACCTGTTCTTGCGTTTCTCTGGCGCTGCTCAAATGTGCCGAAACCTGTAAGCTGAACCTTGTCGCCCTCGGCAACTGCCTTGATGATTGTATCGATTGTAGCTGTAAGAGCCTTCTCTGCGTCCTTCTTGGACAGACCTGTGCTTTCCTTAATTGCCTCGATTAATTCTGTCTTTTTCATCTAAAAAAACCTCCATATTGTTTTGCTTTTGTTTTATCTTAACTTCTTCCCAAAGGGAATCAAGTTGTGACAGCTCCGCGCTTTTCATGTCGATACCGCGCTCTAAAGCGAGCTGCTCGACCATTGAAAAACGTCTGATGTATTTGTCGCAGGCTTTATACAGCGCCTGTTCGCTGTTGATATCGAGATACCTCGAAACATTGACAGCCGAGAACAGCAAGTCGCCGAGCTCTTCGCACCGGTTATCGTCACTTCCGTGCTCAATAGCGACCTTAAGCTCGTTGTATTCCTCAAAGAGCTTATTCATTGCGCCGTCAACGGTCTCCCACTCAAAGCCGACTTTTGACGACTTGCGCTGAATCTTCTCGCTGCGCATAAGCGCAGGCAGCGCGCGGGATACGCTGAGCATTGCCTCGGTCTGGGTCTTTTGAGATTTTGTTTCCATCTTGACCGCGTCCCAGTTTTGAAGGGCTTCGTTTTCGTCGCCCGCGGTTTTATCGCCGAACACATGGGGATGACGGATAATAAGCTTTTTACAGATCCCGTCGCAGACGTCGTGGATGTCAAAGCCGCCGCTCTCCCTTTCCATCTCGGCATGAAGCGCGACCTGGAGAAGAACATCGCCAAGCTCTTCCTTTAAAAGCTCGGTGTCGCTGTTGTCGATTGCCTCAACAGCCTCATATGTTTCCTCGATAAAGTTTTGACGAATCGACTCATGCGTCTGAGCTCTGTCCCACGGACAGCCGCCCGGCGCGCGAAGGATTTTAACAATCTCAACCAAGTCGTTAAAATCGTAATTCGGTTTCTCTGTAAAATTCAAAATACTCACCTTCAGCATTGCGTTTGCATTAGCCTACAGTTCTCTATTTTACCCAATTAAGTGGAATTTTTCAAGTGTTTTTGCAATTTTTTCACCTTTTGGAAGAATTTTGATTTCTTCTGAGCTAAAGGTGCGAATTATTAGTAAAACTGCCATATAAATCACAACCGCAACTACAACAGCGGCTATCAAAGCCAGGCGCGACGGCATATAAGGCGAGATAAACCTGTATGTGAAGAATGCAGCGGCTGAGCTGTAGACCGCGCCGGCAAGCGGCTTGATAGTGGTATTGAAGAAGTCGGGGACTACCCCGCTGTACTTGACAAGCAGGAACATACCGATAACACAGATAAGCGCGTAAGCTACCATAGAGCCTACCGTTGCGCCCTGAATGTTGATATACGGTATACTTACGAATATCCACGAGGTGCCGATTTTAACAAACAGGCAGATGATATAAAGAATCATAGGGATCTTAACCTTGCCTATACCGTTTATCATTGAGCAAATCGGCGTGATGATCGCTGTGAATATAGTGGTAATACCCATAACCGTGAGCACGTTTCCGCCTATCTCAACAATTTCGGGGCTGGAGCCGTAAATAAAGCCCATAATCGGGTGAGCCAGAACAACAAGTCCGAGCGACATCGGAAGGGTGAACATCATAGTCATCTTAAGCACCGTGTTCATCGACTGCCTGAACTCGCGCTTGTCGCCCTTTGTCCACGCGCTGGTAACGTTGGGCATTGCGCTTGAGCCAAACGCCTGAGTAACCGCCGTTACAAGCTGCATAAGTGTAAGCGCGGTGGCGTAGCAGCCCCAAAGGTTTGTGTGAATGGTGACATGCTTGCCGTGGAAAGCGTCGGCGGGATAGAATTTGCCGTATTGATCCATAAGCTCGGGGCCGTGGCGGTGCGATAAATCGAGCAGAACGTTCTGGATAATAGCCGAGTCAATAAGCGACGCAAGGCTCATTACAAGCGCGCCGCCCGCAATAGGCAGAGCGGTTCTGATCATCATATTAAAGGTCTCGCGCTTCTGGCGGGCGTCGATTGAGTTTTCATAATACTGACGCGGAATGCCGTCGCCCTGAACCTTAAATTTTATAAAGTAGTAAAGCCAAGACGCCATACTGCTGAGCGAAATACCCATTATAGCGCCTGTTACCGAGAGCGAGAAAATCGTTTTCTGAGCCTCTTCCTGGTTGCCAAACTGCATCCACAGGAATGAATGTGAAGCCTTGTTTGACTCCATTCCAAGCCAAAGGATTAAATACGCGAGCGCAGAGCCGATAACAAGCTTTACAACCGCCTCGATAATCTCGGAAACGGCAGTGGGCATCATGTTGCGCTGACCCTCGTAATAGCCGCGGTATGCAGAAGCAAGACAGCCGAAAAATACCGTCGGCGCAAGGAAAAGAGTAGGTACAATAGCGTAGGGCTGATGAATTACCGCAAGTGAATAAGGAATGCACGCGCCACCGATAATTATGGTGCAAATCAGTCCCAGTACGGTGAAAAACGGAACCGAGAGCTTTTGAATCTGCCGCACATCCTTATAGCGCTTTTTTGTCATGTTCTCTGACACCAAACGCGAAACCGCAATAGGCAAACCGCCCGTCGCCACGGTAAAGATCACTACAAAAATCTCGTATGCGTTGGCGTAAAGGCCTGTACCGAAGGAGGTCATGCCGGGAACGTCATAGCTTGAAAGGATAGCTGCCAGAACGACCTTGTTGAGCAATCCGAAAACCTTGACAATGACCATGCTTATTGTCAGGATCGCGGCGCCCTTGACAAAGGATTTTGAAACGTCCGAATCAAAGTTCTTGACCGCGTTATATTTTTTTATCAAATCATATCACCTTTAAAGTTTTGTAATATACACAAGGGCAGGGAGCCTGAAACAGACTCCCCTGTCAGTTCTTTTGATGTTTTGTTATTCGGCTTCGTCTGCAGCCTTTACAGCTTCCTCGGCGTCCTCGGAGATTTCAGCTACAGCTTCCTGAGCGGCAACTACGATTTCATCGGGCTTTGCCTCAACCGTCTCGGCGGCTTCCTCTACAGTCTCGGCGATTTCCTTGACAGGCTCCTCGGGCTCATCCTCAAACTTATGTCCGCAGATGTTGCAGAAGGATGATTCCTTTGTCACCTTGTTTTCGCACTCGGGGCAGATCTTCTGGTTCTTGATAGAAGCGATGTGAGCCTCTACGATAGCGAGGTTCTGCTTAAGCTCGGTGATTTCCTCAACGACCTTTGCAATATCCTCGGCGAGGTCAATATCCTGAGTTGTTGCCTTATATGTCAGCTTGCCGAGCTCGATAAGCTTTTTGCCGATTGAGCGCTTGATGGTTTCAGCCGAAATTCTGTGCTTTGAAGCGTCATAAAGCATTGCAGCCTTTTTGGAAACAACTGATGCAGCCGCTTTTGCGTTAACTTTTACATCGCCGATAATTGTGTCAAAATTTTTCATGATTCTTCACCTTTCTTTTTCGGGGGCAATAAACCCGCTTATTTATTTGTTTGTATTATAACACTAATCAATTGAATAATCAACCTCATTAGTGCCGTAAAATCGTAATATTTGCGCCTTTCTGTTGAGCAATTCGTCAAATCTGTCTATATATTCATATGGGTATTTAAAGTTAAATATCCGCGTAAGATAATCCGTATCGGGATTTTTAAGCTTGGTCACTCCGCCCGAGCCGCACGCGAGGATTGTGTGGGTTTCGTCCATGACGTAAACGTTGTACAGGCTTTCATATCCGCGCTTTGCCCAGCCGACGTTTTCAAGGTTGCCGACCATGCGCGTCTGGCGGTAAAGATAGTACGGAATGTAATCGAGCGAGCTAAGCTTTTGCCGAGCGTAGTCCTGCATTGCTCTTGCGGCTAAAGCCTCGTCTTTATTGAAGGTCTTGCCCTCGGTAGTAAGGTTAGCGGCGCGCTTCATGCAGAGCGTGTGAACAGTAACGCATTCTGCTCCCAGCTCATCGGTTACAGTGTCGAGAGAGTGCTTAAAGCCCTCGACGGTATCGGTCGGAAGCCCCGCGATAAGATCGGTGTTGATGTTGTCAAAGCCGCAGCGCCTTGCCGTTTCAAAAGCCTTAAAAAACTGCTCTGAAGTGTGCTTTCTTCCTATCGCGCTGAGGACGCTGTCGCTTAATGTCTGAGGGTTTATGCTGATCCTGTCAACTTTATTTTCTTTTAAGGCAAAAAGCTTTTCCTCATCTATTGTATCGGGGCGCCCTGCCTCAACGGTAAACTCGCGGCAGGTCGACATGTCGAAATTCTCATTGACAGCGCTCAAAACGCGGTTGAGCTGCTCCGCGCTGAGCGTTGTGGGCGTGCCTCCGCCGAAATATACGCTTTCAAGCCTCAGCCCCAGCCCGTTCGCTATTTTGGCAGTCGCTATTAATTCTTTGCAGAGCAAATCTGTATAAGGCTCGATAAGCTTTTTTGCACTCTCGACCGACGACATTACAAACGAGCAGTAGCTGCACCTCGACGGGCAGAACGGAATTCCGACATAAAGGCTGAACGATTCGGGGCGCGAAAGCGATAGGATACGCCGCTCGTTTTTTTCGGTCAGTTTTGCAAGCTCATAACGCCCGCGGCTGACAAAATATTCGTTTAAAAACCGCCGCTCTGCCTCTGCCTCGCCCGATTCGCCGACGATTTTTCTGAAAAGCTTTATCGGGCGCACGCCCGTAAGCAAGCCCCAAGCCTGCTCAATCGAGCTGAATTTTACCAAAGACTTGTACACAAACTGAACCGTGCGCAGCTCATTTTCGGCGTTGTCGGGTGATTTTTCCGCAAAGCTCTCCTCGGCAAAATCATCGATCTTAACGCGGACGGTTATGTTTTTTCCCAGCTCTGTATAAATATATGGCTGTGTTACCTGTGAAAACTCCCTGTAAACCGTAATTTTTTCATCGGGGAAAAACAGCCTTGCCAGGTTTTCAAGCTCAAACCAGAAGGTGTTGTTTTTGACATATAAATTCATTTACAGCCGCCTCATAAGTGGATTAAAACTGCGCTCGTGCCCGAGGTCGGTAAGAGGTCCGTGACCGGGTATGATTGTATAATCGCCTTCAAGCTGCTTTACGCGCTTTAGGGAGAGCATCATATTATAATCGTCGCCTGTTTCGAGGTCGGTTCTGCCGTATGATTCCCTGAAAATCAAATCGCCCGCGAGCATTATTTCGTCAAAGAGAAAAATGCCGCAGCCCTGAGTGTGACCGGGGGTATATAGATAAGTTATTTCTGTTTCACCGAGGCTGAATTTTTCGCCGTCATCGAGCAGAATATCGGCGTCAAACGGCGTAAACGGAATTTTGTGGCGTTTTGTGCCGTTAAGCTCGGTATCGCGCAGGAAAACCGCGTTGTGCTTACCCGTGACTACCTTTGCGCCGTACTTGTCGGCAAGCTGCTTTGCGTAGCAGATGTGGTCGTAATGACCGTGAGTAAGCAGCACATACTCAAGCTTTCCGCCGTCCTTTTCTATCTGAGCCTCAAGCGACTTTGACTGAGCGCCCGGGTCGCTGACAGCCGCCTTGCCCGTCGCCTCATCAACAAGGTAGCAGCAGTTTGTTTCAAGCATTGTGACAGGATATATTTTAACGTTGATCATCTTTTCAAATCCTTTGAGTTAATGTCGATTGTAACGGGGCCGTCGTTTATCAGGCTCACCTGCATATCCGCGCCGAAAATGCCCTTTTCCACCTTTTTTACGCCGTTTTGAAGCAGCCTTTGGCAAAAGAACTCATACAGCGGCTCGGCGGTTTCGGGGCGCGCCGCACCGATAAAGCTTGGGCGCCTTCCGTGCGAGCAGTCGGCGCAGAGCGTAAAGTTTGAGATAACCAGCACCTCGCCGCCGACGTCGGCAAGCGAAAGATTCATCTTGTCATTTTGGTCGGTAAAAATGCGCAGCCCCGCTATTTTATCAGCCAGTACCGACGCCTCTTTTTCGTCGTCGCCCTGCTCAACTCCGAGCAGAATCAAAAAGCCCTGTGATATTTCTCCGACGACAGCGCCGTCGACCGTTACCGAAGCGCATGTCACGCGCTGCAGAATTGCTTTCATATGGAATACTCCTATAATCTTTTGATCTCTTCAATTCCGTTGATGTCGGAAAGTCTGGAAATAACACCTCTGAGGTGATCCCTTCCGGCAACGTCAATAGTGATAGTTACAACCGCCTTGCCGTCCTTAAGCTCGCGTGAATTTAGGGTGTGGATGAATATATGCATGTTCGAGAGCTGGATTGTGACGTCAGCAAGCAGCCCCGTGCGGTCGGCGGCAATGATTTGCAGCGTGCTGCGGAACGCCTCGCCCGCCTCGATCTCCCAGCGAGCCGAGACCCAGCGCTCGGGCTCCTCGCTGTCGTTTAGATTTTTAGGAACATTTGTACAGCCGCGCTTGTGGATAGATACGCCGTAGCCGCGCGTGATGTAACCGATAATATCATCGCCCGGAAGCGGGTTGCAGCAGTTGGAAAACTTGACGAGAACGTCGTCGTTGCCCTCGATAATGACACCCGAGGATACTTTTTTGCGCCTTACGGGAGCCTGTGGGACCGTGATTTTTTCAATATCCTTAGCGTAGGTCTTTTGATACTCCTCTTTCAGGCGCGGCATTATTTTCCAGAGCTGGATTCCTCCGTAGCCAACCGCCGCGTAAAAATCGTCAAGCGTGTTATACTGCTTTTTCATGCTGACATTCTTAAAGAACTCAGCCATTTCCTCATCGTTGAGGTTAATACCCTGACGCTTGAACTCGCGGTCAACCATCTGTTTACCCTCAACTATGTTTTCGTCGCGCTTTTCATGCTTGAACCAGGCGCGGATTTTTGATTTAGCCGAGGCGGTTTTGCAGATGTCGATCCACGCGCGGTTGGGGTGCTCCTCTTTCTGGGTGATAATCTCACATATCTCGCCGTTTTTAAGCTTATGGTCGATAGGCACGATTTTGCCGTTGATTTTAGCACCAACCATACGGTGTCCTACCTGGGTGTGTATCTGATAAGCCAGATCAATAGGCGTTGAGTCGCGCGTAAGGCTGATAACGTCGCCCTTAGGTGTGAATACATAAACGTCGTTTTCGCCCAAGTCGTTGCGGATATTGCGCGCTATATCAGTGGCGTCCTCGGTTTCGAGCTGGTCAAGGATCATCTTCTTGACTTTTTCAATATTCTGGCTGACAAGCTCCTCTTCCTTGCCGCCCGATTTCATTCCGAGTTTGTATTTCCAGTGAGCCGCGATACCGTATTCGGCAGTGTAGTGCATTTCCCATGTGCGTATCTGTACCTCAAACGGAATTGCCTTTTTGTCGAGAACCGTGGTGTGAAGGCTGCGGTACATATTCTGCTTGGGCATGGAAATATAGTCCTTGAAGCGGTTTGGAATAGGCTTGAAAATATCGTGCACAACGCCCAAAACATTGTAGCAGTCGGACACATTGTCAACGATTACGCGCACCGCGAATACATCGTATATATCATTTATGCTCTGGTTGCGCATAATGGTCTTGCGGTAAATGCTGTTGATGCTTTTTACCCTTCCGCTGATATAAACATTAGGGATCGTATTCTTTGTTTTTTCAAGTATCTGCTCCTTTATCGATTCGATAAACCGCTCTCTTTCCGCTTCTTCAAGCATCAGCGCGTCTTCGATCTCCTTGTAACCTATGGGGTCAAGGTATTGAAGCGAACGGTCTTCAAGCTCTTCCTTTAATGTTTTGATACCGAGGCGGTGAGCAATCGGCGCGTAAACCTGCATATTCTCAACGGACTTATCCCTGCGCTTTTGTTCCGGCATACAGTCCATGGTGCGCATGTTGTGAAGGCGGTCGGCAAGCTTTATGATAATTACGCGGATGTCATCAGCCATAGCGATAAGCATTTTGCGTATGCTTTCAGCCTGCTGTTCCTCGCGGGTGGAGTACGGGATTTTTGAGATTTTGGTAACACCGTCGATCAGTTTTGCCACATCGTCTCCGAAAATCCTGCGGATCTCATCGAGCATAACAGGGGTATCCTCTACAACGTCGTGCAGAAGCGAGCCGCAGATGCTGTCGGTATCAAGGCCGAGCTCCGCAATAATGCATGCAACGGAGGTAGGGTGCAAAATATACGGAATACCCGACACCCTGCGCTGATCGCCGTGAGATTTTTCGGCAAACTCGTATGCCGCTTTTATTTTTTCCATATCATAGAAGTTTCCGGAGCGGGACAAAATGCCCAGCAGCTCTGAAAAATCCTGATAGTGAGCCACATTGGAAAATCTGCTCATTGTGTTACCTCTCTGAGTTTCTTTATAATTGACGCCGATTCCAAATCGACCTTTTGAGTTGTTTTAACAAGCTCAATTTTGCAGCTTTTCATTCCTTCTTTTATGCGGATAAGCCCAAGCTCGTTCATCGCCTCAAGTACCGCGCGGATTTTGCCAAACGAAAGCTTATATCCAAGCTTTGAAACAAGAGTTTCTGTTTTCAAGCCGTAGCCGTTATTATCGCGCAAAAAGCGGTAAAGCAGCGCAAAATCGCTGCGCTCGGGCAAAATACTCTTGAGCTGTTGGCGTGAAACGGAACTGCCGCGGCAAAACGCCTCAAAAACACGCCCGCTTTCAAGAACCTGCTCAGGATTGTTATCGTGAGCTTTTATGTCCTTTATTATTACCGAAACACTCTTTTTACCGTTGTATTCGTTGATATCAAGCGTTGCCGCCATATCGAGAACGTCTCCCTTTTCACAGGCGAATTCATCGGTCGATGTAAAAAACATCATAGCCGAAAGAGTCACGCCGCCGCGTGAAAGAATAAGGCGCAGGTGCTTATTATTCGATAATGGAATTATATTGACGAGTGTCATATTATAAAAGCCAAAAACCGGAACGGGATTACCCGCGCCGAAGGGCTGCATGGCGGCAAGCTCCTCGACAAGGTCAACCGAAATGGACGCCGGGTTAAGCTTGCAGTCAATATTGAGCCTGTCAAACGGCATATTATTAGCGTCAGCAAATTCGTTAATTCTTTTACGCAATAATTCTATGTTTTCAGACGGAAGCGACAGCCCGACGGCCATCGGGTGTCCTCCGTAATGGGTGAGCAAATCCGAGCAGGCAGCTACAGCGTCGCAAAGAGCAAAGCCTTCGATGCTTCTTCCCGAGCCTTTGGCGTTCTCACCGTCACGGGTAATAATGATTGCGGGCTTTCCGTAAGCCTCTCTTATGCGTGAGGCAACGATGCCGACTACACCCTGGTGCCAGCCCTCGCCGTCAATTACAATAATGCTGTCCATTACAAGCGAAGGGTTCCTTGTAATTTCTTCATCAATTTTTTGGACGATATCTCGCTCTATCTGCTGCCGCTCGGTATTATCATATCCCATTGCAACAGCAATGCTCTCGGCCTCTGCCTCGTCCTCGGTAAGCAGCAGCTCAACCGATTTGCCCGAAAGTCCAAGCCTTCCTACAGCGTTTATGCGGGGAACCAATGTAAAAGAAACATTGCCGGCGGTGATATTTCTGCCCGTCAGCCCCGCGTTATTTATCAAAGCGTAGAAACCGGCTCTGTCGGTGTTCATCAGGCTTTGAAGTCCGCGTTTTACAAACACTCGGTTCTCTCCGCGCAAATCGACGATATCACCTATCGTACCAACACTGAGAAGGTCGGCGTAGTTATCGAGCAGCGAGTCCGTATCGCAGTATTCGCCCTCAAGAGCCATAATAAGCTTAAACGCCACACCTACACCCGAAAGCTGCTTAAAGCTTGCGGTGCAGTCGGCTCGGTGAAGATCAACAACCGCACAGGCGTCAGGCAGCTCGCCCAAAGGCATGTGGTGATCGGTTACTACGGTGTCGATCCCGAGGCTTTTTGCGTAACGTATCTCATCAATAGCCGCCACACCGTTGTCTACGGTAACGATCAGCTTTACGCCCTTTTCACTCAGGGCATCGATTGCCGAAATGTTCATTCCGTAACCCTCGGTTTCACGCGAAGGAATATAATACATCACATTCGCTCCGACCGCGTCAAGATAAGAGTAAAGCAGCGCGGTAGAGGTCACTCCGTCGGCGTCGTAGTCGCCGTATACACAGATAAACTCCTCGTTTTCAATAGCAGAACGCACGCGGGCGCAAGCCTTGTCCATATCAACTATCTCAAACGGAGAGGCTATGTAACTGTCATTGTAAAGAAAATCCTCTATTTCTTCCTTGGTTTTTATATTTCTGATTTGGAGCAACATTGCGATGATGCCCGACAGCCCGTATTTAGTTTGAATTTCCTGCGCTTCGTTTTTATCGAGCGGCGCAACTGTCCATAGCTTCAACTTGTCGCTTCCTTTCTTTCTGTGATAATACTCTATGCGTTTGAATCAAGCATATCCTCGGCGTGAGAAATAGCCGCCTGAGTTATGTTTACGCCGCCTATAATTCGCGCCAGCTCACGCACACGCGCGTCGCGGTCAAGCTCGGTAACAACGGTAAACGTTCTGCCGCTCTCAACGCGCTTGTCAATCAAATAGTGATAATCCGCAAGCGCCGCTATCTGAGCCTGGTGAGTAACGCACAAAACCTGAGAATCCTTTGAAACCTCTTTCAGCTTTAAGCCCACCTTTTCGGCGGCGGAACCCGAAATACCGGTATCTACCTCGTCAAATATCAGCGTGTCTACGTCGTCTGTAGCGGCAAGAACGGTCTTTATTGCGAGCATCATTCTCGAAAGCTCACCGCCCGAGGCGATTTTTGCCACCGGGCGCGGAGTTTCACCGGGATTAGCTGAAATCAAAAGCTCAACCTTATCAACGCCGTCGTTTGTCAGCTCTGTCGTCTGAAACTGTGGGATCAGCTCAACATTCGGCATATTCAAAAAGCGCATTTCTTCTTTTACATTTTCGGCGAAGGTCTTGGCGGCGGTTTGCCTTTTTGCGCTTAACTCTTCTGCTTTTTTTAACGCCTCCGCCTTTGCTTTTTTGCACGCCTCAATCAGGTCGTCGTGATTTTTATCGTAATTTAACAGCTCCTCAAGGCGTGACTGCATCTGTTCGGCAAGAGCAGGCAGCTCGTCCGCGAAGCAGTTGTATTTTCTGGTAAGTCTGTTCAGGAGGTCAAACCGCTCCTCGATTTCCTCCAAGCGCTCAGGGTCGCTTTCAAGGTTATCAATAGCGTCGGAAATGCCCTCGGCGCAGTCACGCAGATTATAGTAAATATCGGTGAGATTGTTGCTGAGCTCCTCATATTCGGGATTATACGAGGCGGCGCTCTGCATAGCAGAGGCTGCGATATCAACCGACTCAACTCCGCCGTCGGAGTCCTCTCCCTCGAGCATCATCCTGGCTTTATTCAGCAGTGAGGCGATCTTTTCAACGTTCATCAAAGCGGTGCGCTCCGCTTCAAGCCGCTCCTCCTCACCGATCTGTACATCTGCGTCAAACAGCTCCTTTGACTGGAACTGCAGCAAGTCTATCTCGCGCAGGCGCTCGCTTTCGTCGAAATTTGCTTCGTTTAATTTCTTTTGAAGAATTTTATATTCACGATATTTAGCTTGATAATCGGCAATCAATTCACCGCATCCACCGTAGCTGTCGATGTAGCCTAAATGAGTTTCTGGAGAAAAAAGCTCGTAACTCTCATGCTGGCCGTGAATGTTTATCAAATATTTTGACAGCTCGCGCAGCATTGAAACCGTGGCGGGTCTGCCGTTGATTTTACAGACGTTTTTGCCGTTTTGGCTCAGTGTGCGCTGAACAATAAGCACGTCGTCCTCCAAGGCAAAACCAAGCTCATCAAGAGCGTTTTGCGCGGATTTGTTTATGCTTTCAAACTGCGCGCTTACAAACGCCGAGCTCTCGCCTGTGCGGATAATATCCTTTGAGGTGCGCTGCCCCATAATCGCGTTTATGGCGTCGATTATGATACTTTTACCTGCACCTGTTTCACCCGTCAGGACATTGAGCCCATGTGAAAAATCAATTGTGGTTTTTTCGATAACAGCGATATTTTCTATATATAAGGTCTTTAGCATAGCGTTTACCTGCCGTTTACTGTTTTGTGATATATTGCTTTAATGACTCGGTCAGCGCCGCTGCCGCGCCGTCATCTCGGCAGGCTACAAAAATAGTATCGTCGCCCGCTATGGTTCCTACGATCGCCTGATTCTCGGTGGAGTCCATCGCGGCGCAGACGGCGTTAGCCATGCCGCTTAAGGTTTTTATTACTACAATATTCTGAGCGCAGTCAATCATAATAACCGAGCCCGAAAAAAGCTGCCCGAAGTTGGAGCGCAGGTCGGCGTTTCGGCTGACGTCGGAAATATAGCGGTATTTTCCGTCGCTTCCGAGCGTTTTTACAAGCCGAAGGTCTTTGATATCGCGCGAAATCGTAGCCTGAGTTGCCTTATAGCCTGCCTCTTTAAGGCGGGTGATTATTTCATCCTGCGTTTCAACGGGATATTCGGAAATGATTTCAAGTATTTTTGCGTGTCTTCCGCTTTTCATGACAATTCCCTTTCTTTGAGCTTTTCGTTAAGCTTTCGGTAGAAGTTGCGGTTTTTTATTGAGATAAGCTTGAGCTTTAGCGAGGATCTGCGAACAATGACGCAGTCCTGCTCGGAGATCTCGATATTCTTTTCACCGTCGATTGACAGCACGCAGCTGCAATTCGCGGGGATTTTCGCCTTGACCGACAGGCACGCGTCATCGCCGAACAGCACCGAGCGCGAAAACAGCGAATGAGGGCACACCGGCGTCATAAGAATGCATTTCATCTGAGGCGATACAATCGGGCCGCCTGCCGACAGCGAATAGGCGGTTGAGCCCGTCGGGGTTGAAAACAGCAGTCCGTCGGCGCGGTAACGCGAGATCTCCTCGCCGTCGAGCGATAAGGTGAAATCCACGATTTTTGAGAGCGTGCCGTGGGTCACCACCGCGTCGTTTACCGCAAGGTAAATATTGGAGTCAACGGGCGTGCGAACCTCAACCTCTAAAAGCAGGCGTTCCTCCATGCTGTAAGCACCGCTGACCAGCTTTTTCAAATCTCCTATTTCGTCCGCCTCAACGTCTGCGGCAAAACCCAGTCTGCCGACATTTACGCCGATAAGCGGAGTTGCCGTGCGCGCGGCATACTTAGCGGCATGAATAATAGTGCCGTCGCCGCCGACGGTAACGGCAATGTCAGCGATTTCAAAAAGCTGTTCAATTGTATTGCAAAAGCTTACGCCGCTCTTATCAAACACACCCGAGCAGTCGGGCGGCATATACAGCTTGGCGCCCTCTTCTCCGAGAACATCAATTATACGGTCGGCGCATTCAATTGCTTTTTCCTTTGATAAATTAACAATAATTGCTATCTTCATAAAATCCTCTTTCAAAGCAGGGATCATTTGTCAAGCGCCTCGTGTGAAGCTTTAACAAGCTGTTCGGGCGTAATGTCGGTATACGCCTTAGGCTCGTCGGATTTTTTGAGGTGAATAAGATACTCAATGTTGCCCTCAGGCCCTTTTATGGGCGAAAAATCAAGATTCAGAACGTCAAAGCCGCTTTGCAGGCAAAAGTCATAAATGCCCCTGACAACCTCTACATGAACCGACGGGTCGCGGACAACTCCCTTTTTGCCTACCTTTTCCCTGCCCGCCTCAAACTGGGGCTTAATAAGGCAGACAGCCTCGGCGTTTTCCGCCATAAGCTCCCTTGCCACAGGAAGAATAAGCCTGAGCGAGATGAATGACACATCGACCGAAAAAAAGTCAATCGGGTCGGGAACCTGCTCGCGCGTCACCTTGCGCATGTTTGTGCGCTCAAGGTTTACAACGCGCTCGTCTGTGCGCAGCTTCCAGGCGAGCTGACCGTAGCCGACGTCGATGGAATACACCTTTTTGGCGCCGTTTTGAAGCATACAGTCGGTAAAGCCGCCCGTAGACGCGCCTATATCCATCGCAACCGCTCCGTTTAAGTCAAGCCCAAAATTGTCGATTGCCTTTTCAAGCTTTAAGCCGCCGCGGCTGACATATTTAAGCACGTTGCCGCGAACCTCTATATTGGCGTTTTCGTCATAAGAAGTGCCGCATTTATCCGCTTTTTGGTTATCAACATAAACCTGACCCGCCATGATTATCGCCTTGGCTTTTTCACGGCTTTCGGCAAAGCCCTTTTCATATACCAAAATATCAAGTCGTTTTTTCATTATTTAAGTCCTTCATAATAACATCCGTCATACCTTGGCTGTCAAGCTTCAGCATTGCGAGCGCCTCGTTAACAGACATCTGCTTTACGAACTCGTCGCCGATCGCCTTTATATGGAACGAGCCTCGGAAGCCGCGAAGCACTGCAAGATCGGAAAAGTTGCGGGCGATCCCGCCGTTTTTTACACCCTCCTCAAAAAACCAGATTTCTCCGAAGCGCGAGGCAAAGAAAACCGCTTCGTCGCTTATAGGCTTTATTTTGCAGAGCTTTAGTATGCAGACGTCAATTCCCTTTTCATAGAGCTTCTGCTGAGCCTTGCAGGCGTATGAAAACAACCTTCCGTAGGTTACAAGCAACAAGCGCGCGTTGGGATTACCGAAAATATTGTAGTCAATGCTCTCCTCGGGGAAATTATCGGGGCGGTAAAGCTCGCCGCCGCGCGGATAGCGCACCGCCGCAAGCCCTTTTTGGACGTACAAAGCGGTATGAAGCGACTTGCGCATTCCCTCAAAATAAGTCGGCGAGTATATTGTTGAGTTTGGAATTGTATTGAGCATTGAAACGTCGAACACGCCCTGGTGGGTCTCGCCGTCGCTGCCGACGATTCCGGCGCGGTCTATAGCGAGAACAAGATGATTATTTCCGAGAGCTGCGTCATGGATAAGCTGGTCGTAAGAGCGCTGCAAAAATGTGGAATAAACCGCAAAAACAGGTCTGAACCCCTTTGAGGCAAGGCCACAGCCAAAGGTTACGGCGTGCTCCTCAGCTATTCCTACGTCAAAGAAACGGTTTTTATGCGTTTTTGAGAACTCGGTGAGCCCGGTTCCGCTCGTCATTGCCGCTGTTATAGCGCAGATTTCTTATCGGCAAAACCGCAAAGCGCTCTGCCGAATTCCGCCGAAAAGCCCTTATGGCTGGAGATCGGCTCGCCCGAATCGATATCGAACTGACCGATGCCGTGGAACTCGCCCGGCTTGTTCTCCGCTGGCTGATAGCCCTTGCCCTTTTTGGTAACAACGTGAATCAGCGCAGGAGAATTGTTCTTCTTAGCGGCAAGGAGCGCGTTTTCAAGCTCCTCTATGTTGTGGCCGTCTATCGGGCCGAAATATGTAAAACCAAAGCAGTCAAACAGTGTGTTCTTATATATCAGGTTTTTAATGCGCGATTTGCTTCGGCGCAGAATAGCCTTCATAAGCCTGCCGATCAGCGGAATCTTTGACAAAACGCGCTCGGTATTGCGCTTAACGCGTATATACCACGGGCGGATGCGCACGGTTGTAAGATAACGCGGAATAGCGCCCACGTTTTTTGAAATCGACATTTTGTTGTCGTTAAGCACAACTATGAAGTTTTTATTAAATCTTCCCGCGTTGTTCATAGCCTCAAACGCCAGACCGCCCGTGAGCGAGCCGTCGCCGATAACGGCTATGGTGTGGCTGTTGTCGCCGCGCATAGCTTTTGCGTTGGCAATACCGAACGCCGCTGAAATCGACGTGCTGCTGTGCCCTGTGTTGAAGTCGTCATAAGGGCTCTCTTCCTTTTTGGGGAAGCCCGAAATGCCGTCTTTGGTACGCAGCGTATCAAAGCTGTCAAACCTGCCTGTCAGAAGCTTATGAGTATAGCTTTGGTGACCTACATCCCACACAATGCTGTCCTTTGGAAAATTGAAGGTACGGTGCATTGCAACCGTAAGTTCAACCACGCCAAGGTTCGGTGAAAGATGTCCGCCGTTTACCGACACAACCTCAATAAGCTTTTCGCGGATTTCATCGCAGAGCGAATTAAGCTCTTTTTCGTCAAGCTTTTTAACGTCATCGGGAGATTTAATTTTTGAGAGTAACTGATACTCACCCATAATATCAATTCCTATTGAATGCTTTTTTACTTCTTGTTATTATGCGGACTATTTTACGCGCTTTGCCAGATCCAGCGCAAAAAAGCTGAGACCCTTTGTGTTTCCTCCAATGCGGCCGAGAGCCGCTATGGCCTTGGCGGTGTACTCGTCAACAAGCTTTCGGCTCTGCTCGATTCCCAAAAGCGAAACTATCGTCGACTTGTTGTTCTCATCATCGCTGCCGACGGGCTTTCCGAGCACCTCGTTTGTGGAGGTTATATCGAGAATATCGTCCTGGATCTGGAAGGCATAGCCGATGCTTCTGCCGTACTCGGAAGCCGCCTTTATTCTGTCATCGTCGGCGTTTGCCGCGATACAGCCAAGCTCGCACGCCGCCTGAAGCAGGCAAGCGGTCTTTTTGCCGATAAGCTCCTCAACGACTTCCAGAGGAGCATTAGTGTTCTCGCTAACCAAATCGATCATCTGGCCGCCCGCCATGCCGACGCAGCCCGAATACTTTGCAAGGGTGTTTACCGCCTTGCGGCACGCCTTGTCCCCCGCAAGAGCGGCGGTTTTTTCGGATGACAGAATCTCAAACGCCAGGGTTTGCAGCGCGTCGCCCGCCAGCAAAGCGGTATCCTCGCCAAACACCTTGTGATTTGAAGGCTTGCCGCGGCGCAGGTCGTCGTCGTCCATACAGGGCAAATCGTCGTGAATAAGCGAGTATGTGTGGATCATTTCAACAGCGCAGGCAAACGGCAGAGCCGTCTCGGGTTTACCGCCGCAAACGGCGTTGAACTCCATAACAAGCATCGGGCGCACGCGTTTTCCGCCCGCCTCAAGGCTGTACCGCATAGCGTCAATAAGCTTGCCCTCTCTTATATCAGACGACGGCAAATAGCTGTAAAGCGCCTTTTCAATCATTGAAAGATATGTGTTATTCATTGCCTTCCTCCGAAATCCTTTTGGCAAGCATGTCGTTTGCTTCGTCGATTTTCCCCTTGCAAACGCTCAGCTCGTTCATGCAGAAGGCGAGCAGCTCGCACGCCTCGGTATATAGAGCCACGCTTTCGCTGATAGGCAGAGCGTTGTTTTCAAGCTTTTTTATTGTTTCCTCAAGCAGGTTATTAGCCTGCTCCAGCGTCATGTTTTTATCCATTGTTTTCCTCCGTCAGCGCGTATTCCAGCAGCCGCTGCATACGGTGATTTGCTCCGCTGCGGCTTATCGGCGGGTCTAAATTCTCGCCCAGCGTGCGCAGCGACATTTCGGGGTTTTCAAGCCTTAATGAGGCTATTTCCCTTAAATCCTCGGGAAGCGCCTCAAGCCCCACGGTCTTTTTTATATACTTTATCGCCTCAAGCTGCTTTGCCGATGCCGAGGCAACCTTTTCAATATTGGCAACCTCGCTGTTAATCCGTCGGTTAACGTTGTTTCTTACCTGCTTAACAGCCTTTGTGCCCATAAGCTCCATCGCCTGAATTGGAGCTCCGATATATGTAAGCATGTCGCAGATCTGCTCGCTGCCCTTGAAATACACAATGTAGCTGCCGCTGCGTTTTACGGTTTTAGGGTTAAACTCACACTCGGCAACCTCGGTGAGTATTTTGCACAAATCCATACTGAGGTTTTTGTACGGAACGCAAAATTCCGCGTGATAGCTTTTCATCGGATCTGACACAGAACCGCAGCTGAGGAACACGCCCCTGACAAACGCCGCAGTAACCTCGTCCGAGGGCAAATTTGCGCGGTTGACTCTGAGCGTTACCTGAGAGCCGCTGTGCCCGAAGTCCTCAAAAATCCTGCGGCAATCGCCCGAATCTATCACGATTATTTTATAAAGGCGGCTGTCGCCCGAACGGGCGCGAAGGGCGCTCTGCCGCTCAATGATCGGCATATACAGGGTTTCAAGCAAATACGAAACTCGCTTTGCGGCACAGGAGCTTTCGGTGGTAAAAACAATTTTGTCCGCGCCGAAGGTTTTACCGAACAGCAGCATTCCGTACAGCTCCGCCTTAAGTGTTTCCCTGTCAAAGCAGCTGATTTTGCACAGCTCCTTTTTGACATCTGATGAAAAAGACACGACTCCTCCTATTTTGCGACGTCGCGGTGCTGAATAACGCACCTGTAGCCCAAATCGAGAAAATGATGTTCAAGCTCGCGTGCGACTGTAATGCTGCGGTGCTTGCCGCCCGTGCAGCCGATTCCTACAACAAGCTCGCTTTTGCCCTCTTTTAAGTAGAGCGGAACCGAAAAGTCGAGCATGTACAGCGTTCTGCGCAAAAATTCCTGCGTTTCATCGCTGCCGAGCACATAATCTCTTACAGCCTTGTCCAGCCCTGTAAGCTTTTTCAGCTCGGGTATGTAAAACGGATTAGGCAGGCAGCGCACGTCGATAATCAGGTCGGCTTCGAGCGGTATTCCGAATTTGAACCCAAACGACATAAAAGTCAGTGTAAGCGCCTGTGAGGCGTCCTCCATAAAAAGATTCCTGACGCGCTCCCTGAGCTGCTTGTTTGACATATAAGATGTTTCTATTGTATAATCCGCAAGATTCTTAACCGGGACAAGCAGCGCCCTTTCAAAGTCCACCGCGTCGGAAATCAAGCCGTCCTTAAGCCTGTCCGAAAGCGGATGTCTGCGGCGCGTCTCCTTATAGCGCATTACGATAAGGTCGGTTTTTGCGTCGAAAAACAGGATCTTGATATCCTTGTGAGCCGACTTGAACTGCTCGATCCCTACATGGATCGTTTTGTAGTTTTCGGTTCCTCTTACATCTACCACAACCGCTACGCGATGCATTTTTTTATCATCCGATTTTGAACAGAGCGTGTAGAGCATGTTGAGCAGTGACGCGGGAATATTGTCAACGCAGTAGTATCCTATATCCTCCAGCACCCTCAGCGCCGAGGTTTTGCCTGCTCCCGACATACCGGTAATAATTACGAATTCCATATATTTCTCCTAAAGAATAATAAGCTCACATTCCAGGTTATAGCCCGTTTCGTCATAAACTTTTGTCTGAACCTCTCTTATAAGGCTTTTCACGTCGTTCGCAGTAGCTTTTGCGCGGTTTATAATAAAGCCCGCGTGCTTTTCGCTTACCTGGGCATCGCCGTGCGAATACCCCTTAAGGCCGCACTGCTCTATAAGAGCTCCCGCAAAAGCGCCCTCCGGGCGCTTGAACACGCTTCCGGCGCTGGGATAGTCAAGCGGCTGCTTGCTGCTCCTTCTTCCCATATAATCGTCCATTCTTGCGCGAATGTTCTCGGGGTTATCCTTTTTAAGCTTTAATGTAACGCCCGTTATTATAGCCTTGTTGCCACGGTAAACGCTTGTGCGGTAGCCAAAGTTAAGGTTATCCCTTTCAATTCTTCCCGACTCTCCTTCCGGAGTAAGGTGGTTTACGCTGTAAACAACATCCTTCATCTCGCCGCCGTAAGCTCCGGCATTCATAAAGATCGCGCCTCCGACCGTGCCGGGGATACCCCACGCAAATTCAAGGCCGCCAAGTCCGCTGTTGAGAGCGAACTTACAGAGCGAGGCAAGAGTGGCGCCGGCTCCGCAGTAGATAGTATCGTCATCCACAAGCGATATCTTGCGGAAATCGCCGTCAAGACGGATCACCACGCCGCGGTAACCGTCGTCGGAAGCGAGAATATTGCTTCCGTTGCCGATTATCATATAGTCGATATCGGACTCACGGCACTCTCTTATAATCGCGCTTAATTTGCTCAGCGACGTAACCTTGACATATGTATCGGCAGCGCCGCCGATTCTAAAGGTTGTGTGCCTGTTGAGCGGCTCGTATTTTCTGGCGTCGCAGTTGAGAATCTCAGCGAGATTATATACAATATCAGTTCTGTCCATAATTAAAAATACCTCTTAGATATATTACTCCCATTTATCGATAATAACCTTGGGCGATTCGGGCATAGCGGCAACGTCCATTCCGAGGCTCATAAGCAAATCCTTGGCGGCGTTGTAGCCCATCTTCTTCTGGCGGTTATTCATGGCGGCAACCTCAATAATAACAGCGAGGTTACGGCCGGGCTTAACGGGGATAGTCATTGTGGGAACCTCAACGCCGAGGATCTCCATATACTCGTTGTCAAGCCCCATTCTGTCATAGACCTTGGTGTTGTCCCACAGCTCAAGATTTACAACCATGTCGATTTTTTCGCTCGTTTTGATTGAGCCCATACCGAAAAGCTGACGGGCGTTGATAATTCCTATGCCGCGAAGCTCAATAAAATGCCGTATATTTTGAGGTGACTGACCGACAATCGTGTTGATTGAGGTCTTGAGTATCTCAACAGCGTCGTCCGCGACAAGGCGGTGTCCGCGCTTTATAAGCTCAATAGCGGTCTCGCTTTTACCTACGCCGCTGTCACCGATAAGCAGACAACCTTCGCCGTATACCTCAACCAAAACGCCGTGGCGCGTAATTCGCGGAGCAAGCTCGCGGTTCAGGTATGATACAAGGCGAGCCGTAAGATCGGATGTATTTTCATCGGTCCTGAAGATAGATACCTTGTGCAGCTTTGCGCTCTCAAGGATAACATTTGACGGCTCGATCTGCCTGCAAATAATGACCGCGGGGGGACCGAAGCTGAATATCGAATCAATAACCATCCGCTGAGCCTCGGAGCCGAACCTGCCGAGGTACGAAAACTCGGTGTTGCCGAGAATCTGAATACGCTTGTTGTCGAAGAACTCAAAATAACCGGTAAGCTCCAATCCCGGGCGGTTGATTTCAACCGTGGATATTTTGGTATCTTCATAGTTTTCGGAAATATAAACCTTATCAAGCCCCAGTCTGTTTACCAATTCGGAAAGAGGCACCGAAAAACCGGACATAATTCCACCGCCTTTTATAAAAATGGGTATATTATAGTTAGTTTATATTATACTACAAAAGGCTGATTTAATAAAGTCTTTTTATGAATTATTTTTCATATTTTTGTGTTTTTTCTATCCCTTTATTACATTTTCTTGCGGGATTTCTACCGCGGACGCCTTCAGCTCGGTTTCAGCGCTGATATACGGGACCTTGAAACCGCCTTTATTTTTGGCGTAACTGTTAAAAACGCTCAGATAATCCGTTTTAACTTCAGGGTTATTTTTCTTGCAGAGAATTATAAGACTTTCCACACTCTCCTGAACCGAGGTCTTTTTGTTAAGCTGCTTAATTGTCGCATCGTCGCACAGCGCCACATACGCTATCGGCGAAAATGAAGCCTGAGTGGAAATATATTCAATGTCGCTTTGCATTATGTCATTGCACGCTTCCTTTTCGATCAAAAGCAGTTCAAGCTTGCTGAGCGACATATCGGGTATATACTTTTCCCCGGCAAGCTCTGTCGCCTCCTTAAACGAGTTTGCGTGAATCGCGACCGCCTCGGGAGTATCGCTGTCGGTCAAGATATAGAAGGTGTAGGTGAGTTTACCGTCCTGCCTGTGAACGCTGACATTTTCAATTATTGAGGCTGTTTCAATTTTATGCGAGCTTTTGCAGCCCGTCAATGTTAATGCAAGCAGAGCGATAACGGCAATTAATCTCTTAAGCATGGCGGCTCCTTTCACGAATTAAATATACGCACGGCAACGCTGCAGCGGCTAAAACGCTGAATA
>ONCY01000007.1 GCA_900316435.1 uncultured Eubacteriales bacterium
ATCCAATCGGCGTATTTTTTTGTAGCACCGTATTTGGATTGATAAAGAATAATACCTTTCATAATTCTGCGCTCCTATATTTTCCGATTTGTCTTTTTGTAATTATATCATTTCAGTCTGATTTTGTCTATACCCCAAATAAAACAGGCAATCTCATAAAGGCTGCCTGTATAAGTATAAAAATATGCGATTGATTACGTTCTGCACAACTTTCTGCACCGTTTGGCGTAAATGGCGTAAGTGATGAAAGGAAAAACTTATATTGAATTAGCTAAATGAAAAGATTATTCATTTAGAACTCCTTTTTTTATGTTATTATGGACTTTGCAAGTGAACTGTGTTACAATATATATATGTTTTGGATGCAAGGAGTTTAATTAAAATATGACAACACACTACGTTTATAATATAGACAGTAGCAACATGAGTGAAATTGAAGATAACTCAGTGGATTTAGTTATTACATCACCCCCTTATCCGATGATTGAAATGTGGGATGAATTATTTTCATTACAAAAGCCATCTATCGCAGAAGAACTAAAAAACGGAAATGGGGATTCAGCATTTGTCCAAATGCATGATATACTTAATTCTGTTTGGAATGAATGCGATAGAGTTTTACGTGAAAACGGTTTCATTTGTATTAACATTGGAGATGCAACTAGAACAATCGGCAATAGTTTTCGTTTGTTTTCAAACCACACTAAAGTAATTGATTTTTTTCTAAAAAAGGGATATAGTGTTTTACCTGATATCCATTGGAGAAAACAATCTAACTCTCCAAATAAGTTTATGGGTTCCGGAATGTATCCAGCTGGTGCTTATGTAACGTATGAACATGAATATATTTTAATATTTCGTAAAGGCAGTAAGCGCGTTTTTAAAGGAACTGAAAAACAATTAAGACAAAAAAGCGCTTTCTTCTGGGAAGAAAGAAATATTTGGTTTTCTGATTTATGGGAAGTTAAAGGCGTTTCACAAGTCATCAATGATACGACATCAACACGTAATCGAAACGCCTCGTTTCCTTTTGAAATCCCATACAGATTGGTTAATATGTACTCTATTGAAGGTGATACTGTTCTTGATCCATTTGTTGGTTTTGGAACAACAAGTATTGCATGTATGGTTTCAAATCGAAACAGTATAGGCATAGAAGTTGACCCCAAAATTGTTAACCTCGCATTACGTAATATGGATGTAAATATTGATTCTGCTAATGGAGTTATTCACAATAGAATAAAAACCCATTTAGCTTTTATAGAATCTCTTTCAGATGATAAAAAAGCTAAATGCTACAATAACATACCTCATGGGTTTCTTGTAAAAACACGACAAGAAAAGGATATTGAAATCAATCAGTTATCAAGTATAATAAGAATCCCTGACGGCTATGAATGCGAATACAAAAAATATAATCCTTCATCTTTCTCCGAACAATTGACGTTAGCAATATAAAAAAAGGCATGTGTGATAGTTCAACTTGCACATGCCTGTTTTTTAAGAATTATTTATTTTGGAGGCAACTTTAGCAACAAATCACGTTCTGCAATAATCTTATTTGCAACTTCATCGGACACCTTACCATTTGTAGGCATAACCGTAAACACCTTGCCACCGAAATCACGTAAAAAAGCCTTATGTCCTTTTTCTTCAGATGACTTTGCTTTTCCCATATATATGGAGATATTTGCTGATGAATAGGTTTGTGGTTTAATCTGTAACCCTATTTTATATCCATTAACATCAGTCCATAAGTCGACCCAATAGGGAGCCCCTTCGATTTCGCTGGGAGCATCATAGAATGGTAAATCCCCAATTATCAGTGAAGGTTTCATAATAAACCTCTTTCTTTAAGAAATCCATTATAAGTTCTTTTTAAAACAACTGTATATATATATTCAATGCAATCTTTTTCTGTTATTGAATCAAGCAAATCTGGATGAAAACGATTTTCGCACGGTAGATCATTGGCGATATGAAAATAAAGCTTCCTCCCAAGTTCATCAAGATGTTCTTTAGATCTGACATTTAAATAGTAATATTTTTCCCACTCTTCAAAAGATGATGGATTGCACATACGTATGGAATCTGAAGTAGGTCCAACGTTCTTCTTGAAATTTAACTGCCATCTGTTCATTGAGTAATTTAATACAAACTCTTTTTGCGCTTTTGGCATAACAATTCTCCTTTTTCTTAAATGGTACTTTAATAAGCTAAGAATTATAATCCGCTAAATAATTCAGACAACGAAATTTTAAATCCTTTTGCAATTTTTTAATATTAACTAATGAAATATTTCTCTTGCCAGATTCTACGGAGGCATAGTAAGTGCGATCCATATCAATGAGTAAGGCGAACTTTTCTTGACTTAATCCTTTAGACTCTCGTATTTTTTTACACCTCAACCCAAACTCTTTTTGAATCATAATAGCACCTCCATATTATAGTATAATTTTCTGATGTTTATAAAGCAACGGATTATAAGTAACAATATAATACTATAGTCTTACTGCATTGAAAGATAAAAGGGCTGTCGTACTTTTACAAAAAAATTTATTATAAATAATAAAACAGGCAGCCTCGTGAAAGACTGCCTGTGATTTTGAAGTTTTTTGCACCGTTTGGCGTAAGTTTGGCGTAAATGGCGTAAATCCGAGACATCGTATCTCTCAAAACCCGCATAAATACTGGGGTTTGGGGGTGTTACTTATCTAAGGATTTCATTGTCGGGATTGCCAAGGTCACCGTTTTATAAGTTTCCAAAAGCTCATAAATCCTGTTATTTTCAAGGTTTAAAATCCTTCGATTTTTTATAACCTAACACAACTTATTATATTGCTTGTTCAAAACGGTGTAAGTTTTGGTGTAAATGGTGTATGCGGTGAAAACGAGATGTCCTTTATTGCTCTGGAATTAAGTACGTTTCAAGATTTTGAAACTCTGATATTTTCAATGCCTTTGTCGCATCGGTATAGATATTCATAGTCATTGAAATATCATTATCTGACGATATACACTTCTTCGTTTTCTGTTCCGGGATTTTTCTGAATTACTGTGAAAAACAAAGTTTTATGCACAAGTTGATCCGGATTATTTGAGTCATAGCTCGTTGTATAGCGGAATCTTGGTACCTGATGAAAATGTTCGACTGCAATATAATCCGAAACAGTAAAAGCCCCGAAAAGCAACAGAACACATCCGATAACCGTCAATATACGCAAGCTTAGCTTTGGGACCAAAGGCCGAATCATGATGAATGTTCCGACTACCGCAAAAACACTTCCCAAAACCGAATAAATGCTTCCCCAGCTGCTTTCGCTCGGAAATATCATCAGTGCCGATAATATGATAAATATTCCGAATGTCAACATCAATATGCCTATTATTTTTTTCTTACCGACCCTAACCTCATTATGACTGTATTCTGCCATCGCAACAGCCGTATCTCTTGTTTCCTGATTCATATTCTCGCTTTTCCTTTCACCGTTAATGATCTCCGGTATGCTAACATCATAATAATCAGCTATCTCGACCAGCATACCGATATCCGGCATATTACTTCCGGTCTCCCATCGAGATATTGTTCTGTTAGAGACACCCAGCTGTTCAGCCAGAGCCTCCTGCGTCAGATTTTTTTCTTTTCTCAGCTCCCTCAAAAAAGAACCGATTTTGACTTGATCCATTTGGGTTTCCTCCTTTCAATGCCAGCATACCATTTCCTGATCATCTTTTAACACGACACAAAGCGAGAAATGCCGTGTTTTTTTGATTTGGACAAGGTTGTCTATCTGTTTTTCCTTCCAATTTTCCGTTACCACCGCAGATCATGACAGAGTGGGAGCATTGATGTGTCTGTACAAACCGAAATCTAAGCTATTAAAAATATATCACGACAACTTTTATTTGTCTATCAAATAAACAGGCAATCTTTAATCCTGTATTTGAAGTGAAATTATTTACATCAGCATATTTAAAGCGCTGTAGCCCAATGTTTTTGTAGCAAATCTTTTTCACCGCGTTTTCCTTTGTAGATAAAAAAAGACGTACAATCCGAAGACTGTACGTCAAAAAACACACGCTCCGAATCGGCGCCAAACAATAATACAATATTAGAACTATACCCTTGTTATACACAAACAGGACGCTAATAATGATAGAGCAGTGTTTTTTACGAATGTAAAAAACAGCCCTGCCTGCGTAACTACAAAAAGGGTACAGTTTAAAAGTATAGTCATATTAAGTTGTGAATTAGTTGGCTCTTTTATCATACCATAATATTTTTTGATTGATAACAGTTTTAAAGCGTGAAATAATGCTTTCGAGCGATAAAAAACAGGCAGCCTTGTGAAAGACTGCCTGTAAAAATAAATAATGTATTGCAATTCGTTATACAAAGTGTTATAATATAAATGAAATAAAATTTTGGAGGTTTTCTTATGGCAACCAAAACAGCAAATGTTACGGCGAGAGTGCAACCGGATATCAAAGCGCAGGCGGAAGCGGTATTAGAGCAAATCGGCGTTCCCGTGTCTGTGCTGATCGATACACTATACAGACAGATCATTATGACAGGCGGTATTCCGTATTCTCTGTCCGTACCGAGAATCCCAACGCTTGACAGCATGAGCTCCGAGCAGTTTGATATGATGATGCAAAAGGGATATGATGAAGCGAAAGCAGGAAACGGTCTGTCTGTTGAAGATGCGTTCAAGAAAGTCCGTGAGGGTATTTGAATATGGAATACTCCGTTAGATTGACTTCATATTCCATCTTTCAGATTCAAGAAACCATTTCCTATATCTCAAAGGTGTTGCTTGTTCCCGAAACTGCTATCGCTTGGTCTGACTATTTAGAACAACAGATTGCAGGACTCAACATTATGCCCGCAAGATTTCCGCTGGTTGATATTGAGCCATGGCGCACAAACGGAATACGCAGAATGCCTGTGAAAAACTTTGTTGTTTATTATTTTGTAGATGAAAGCAAAAAAGAAGTGTGGGTTACAGCAGTTGTGTACTCAAAACGCAATCAGCTTAATGCCCTGAAAGATATGCCGTAAAACTTAATATGCTAAAAGAGCGTCGATAACCGGCGCTCTTTATTTATGAAAAGAACAGGCAACCTCAAATAAGGCTGCCTGTGATTTTGATGTTTTCTGCATCGTTTGGCGTAAGTTTGGCGTAAATGGCGTAAGTTTGTGTTTTTGATTTCTTCAAGAACCGCATAGATAAGCCATTTTTGCGCTTTTTACTTATCCAAGGATTTCATTGTGGGAATAACCGATACGTCACGCGAAAAACCGTCCATAAGTCTCCATAACCTGTTATTCACGCACTTTTCACTTTTGCCGCTTTTCATAAGTGTTTATAAGTCTCCATAAGTGTTGTACTGTTTGGCGTAAGTTTTGGCGTAAGGTAGATATGATTAATTCTTACTGTTGTTAAGTCTCCGGCTCGGGGCATTTTTTTGCTAGCTTGCGCTTGCGGTTCAGTACCGCTGTCATATAGATGAACAGTACCGGAATCAGCAGACCGGCGAATGTCCGCAGGATGGAGATCATAATATTCTTTGTGACCATTTGCGAGCCGCTCATTACGGTCACTGTAAACAGGTAAGTCCATAGATCGTATGCGATCAAAATGCCCGAGCAAATATAAACGGGTATCGGGCTGTGTGGTTTTTTGCCGCAGAAAAATCGCAGAACCGACAGAATCACAGCGGCGTCAACAAGCAAATAAGCAACTGTGAGTATAATATAGATGTAAGCGGTCTCTGCGGGTTGGCTGCGATAGTAGCAGTAATCGACCGCCAGCGAATTAAGCATATCCACGCCGAAGATCATCACCGCGAGCCGTGCCGCGACAGGCGGCGTGATTCTGTCCTTGATCGACTGGACCAGACCAATGATCAGAACCGCTGTGATGAGCGCGGTGGACAGCATACCTGAGAACTGCGCGACCTTATCCCAGTGCGACATAAAATCGCGCCCGCTCCCTGTCAGGTTAAATCCGAGATACCATATCACCACGATCAGATTCGTCACGACAGACGAGGCGAACAAAGCAGTCTGCACGCGCTTGTGCAGGGGATATTCGATCAATGGATTCACCTCGGGATAGGTGTGCATATCGTCGTTGCTGAGCAGATCATCGAGCGTGGCGTCGAGCTCCTGCGACAGCCGTTTTGCCGTCAGCAGATCAGGGTAGCGAGAGCCGTTCTCCCACCGCGATACCGCCTGACGCGTGACATATAATCTGTCCGCGAGCGTTTGCTGGGTGATCCCCAGCTTTTCTCGTGCCTTTCTGATGTTTTCTCCGAATTCGGCCATCATCAACATTCCTTTCGTTTTGGGTTAACGCCATTATACGATGACGAGGCGAAAAAGGCAAGCACCACCTGATTAATACGATGTTGACAGAGTGGTGCGCTCAGTATTCTTCGGGATAAAAGAAGAAACACCCCGATTTTTCGAAGTATTCCATTGATAATGATTATTTGATTAACAAAACAGGCAACCTCATCATAAGGTTGCCTGTGACAGTAATGGTTATTGCAATAAATCAGAATTTGCCGGCAGCCAAACGGGAGCATGCTTATTGCTTATCGTCCGTGCCATCCTCATTGTCATTTTCACTGTTATGACGCAGCACCAAACCGAGACACAACCCAACAGATAGTCCGATGGGCATCCACAATCCGATAATGTGCGTTGCCACTCCGATAGCTGTCCCGATCGAAATTCCTATACACATACCAATCGCAAGTCTGGATGAATTACTGCCGTTCTTCTTGTTCTTGTTATTCTTATTTTCGTTCATTGATGTTCCTCCGTAAATTCCGACATATCTTTCTATGATTATATCATTTCAGCCTGAATTTGTCTATACGTCAAACAAAAAGCAGGCACCCTCATCATAAGGTTGCCTGTGATAGTAATGGTTATTGCAATAAATCAGAATTTATCTTGCTATTACAACTGTCAACATAACAAGATCATTATCGCCTGTGTTAATAATAGTATGCTCAGATCCTTTAGGGCAGATATGCATAACACCTGCTGAAAGTTTTTCCTCCACACCGTCACAAATCGCTTTTCCCGTTCCCGAGATAATATAGTTCAAATCATCACCTGAGTTCTGCGTATGTAAGCCAATACTTCCGCCTGCTTGGATAATGGTCGGTACGATTCGATATTTTTCATCATTATACATTCTTACTGTCATCTGCCCTGTGCCGCTGTTCATACCCGGGATAGTCATTTCATTCAGTTTATTAAAATCAATTATCATAGCTTCTCCTCAATAAGACAACAAATCTTGTGTTGTGTCAGTCAGTTTTAGAAGTGAAACACCTGTAGGCGTGAATTTAAGGTTGATATTCCAGCTTTCCACACCCTTGTTAATTGCTTCTGTCATAGCCGCTTTTACTTCTTCGTAATGTGTACTGTGTAAGTGGGGTTTGATTTCCGTTTCCTCATACTGCTGAACGGTCAACAATATGGCACGCTCGTGATCTTTCAGTGAAGCGGCAAGTTCACCAACGTGCCTAACCATTCTATCGGTAGAAGAAAACGGTGTAACCTTTTTTGTTTTAATCCTGTCGCCGTATTTTACATTTACTGTAGTAAGCGGTGTTTTTACTTCGAGATAGGTGTTGCCAACCAAAAAATCCAGCTTTGAGCTGCCAAGAAACACCTCACGTCTTACCTCATCATAATCCTTTACCATCTCATCGAGTTGGTGCGTATTAAGCAAATATTCAACAATTCGGTTAGATAAAATGAGGTTAATTCCTACCCAATTTTTATCATTTGAATCAGGATTATCGAAAGAAACAGCTTCAACAGTATATTTTAGCTTTCTTTTTGGATCATCACTCTTTGACACAAGACAATAAACACCCGCAAGGTCAACATCGCCGATTCTTGTAGTTGCGGGACAATGACATTTTACAGTTTCTCCATTAATATCGACATTCATTGTAAACTGAGAATTGCGTTTAATTATAATTGCCTCTTGTAATTCTTTATCAAAAACATAATTCATCTTATCACCAATATTCGATTATTCTCTGTATAATTATATCATTTCAGCCTGATTTTGTCTATCCATCAAAACAAAAATGACCTTGATGAAAACTAATCCGTCAAGGTCAAAGATTGTAAAATATGCGATTGTTTAAGCCTTGCAGAACTTTTCTGCACTGTTTGGCGTAACCGGCGTAAATGTTCATGCTGGTTGATACATCAGCGTGTCCCATTACTTCCTGCTGACTTTCAAACTCTTCCTTTAATTAATCAAAAATTGACCGCAGCCACTTTATTCTCCTGTCTACTGAATCTTTCACAATTTTACTGTTAAGTGCTGCTTCATAACCATGGCATCCGCCTTTTGTTTCATGTAATTCCACAGGAATATTTTCAGATTGCAGTCTTTCGGCAAATGCTACTCCTTCATCATGAAGGCAATCAAATTCTGCAACTTCAACATATGTTTTGGGAAAGAATGCAAGCGAATCGGTATCCATAATAGATGCATACTTTACTTGTTCTGTTTCCTGATTTTCCAGATACATTTTCCAGAATAATTCTGTACACTTCGAATCCCAAATTGGTGTATCAGTATATTTTTTCATAGATTCACTGCTCATGTTTTTATCGAGAATGGGATATATTAACAATACACCTTTAGGAATACAATGTTTCCTATCTCTCAACATTAACGTTACAGCCGCAGCTATGTTCCCTCCTGCGCTGTCTCCAGCCACAATCATCTTATCCGTATTAATATTTAACATTTCCGCACTTTGCGCCACCCATAAATACGTTTTATAACAGTCTTCAATAGCAACCGGATATCTATGTTTAGGTAACAATCTATAATCAGGCAAAACAACTTTACAATTTGCTTTTTCGGCATACAGTTTAGCAATTTTATAGTGGGCATTCGACGCTTTTAATAAAGAACCGCCTCCATGGAAGAACATAATGCAAGGAAGCTTATCTCCACATTTTTTTGGTTCGATAACTAAGGTCGAAATAGTAGCGTTCTCATATCCTGGAGTAGAATACTTCTTTACAGAAACCTTGTCATCCGATTTACACTTATTTGTTTTATAAAACATATTCAAGAGTGGGTATAAATTACATACCATTGCCCCCCGAAACTTAGCAATATTTTTAAGTTCATTATTAATATTGTATTTCATTGTAATATCCTTTTTTACGCTTTTTACCATTATATTTTATAACACTTGTAAAAAAAGGTAATTTCAATTGAAACTACCCATTCATTATTAAGGCACTACCACACCATTTGCGATATTGCCTTAATTATATAGTTTTTAAAAACGCAACACCATTATAAATAATTTCAGCAAAGGTTAATCGTTTTCTTGGGCTCGAAATTTGTTGCCATAGTCCATGTGGTAGCTGTACAATTTTTCATTACAAATACCTGCATAAGATTATCAATACCGTTATTTTTCCATGCTTGGAGAAATTTTCTTGTCGGATGTGCAAATATTTCCTCACGCAGCGCAGGATTTTCACTAAGCTCCAGTATTCCTGTTACCCTAATCTGTACTTCTCCGCAGGAAAAACACATCTCAGCTTTCGGATTCTCCATAATTTGACGATACACATCTTTTGTAGAGGCGGTATGAAATATTATACCGTTTTCATCAGCACGAAAAAGCAGCATTCCTCTTACACGAGGCTGATCACCATCCATAGTTGCAAGGTGAAAGACGGGATTTTTGCTGATGAGTTCAAAAATTTCACTTGTTGTCATTTTTATTATCCTTTCTGAATTATATTATATATGTTAATTGTAACACATCATTGACAAAACTACATTATAATAATATATTTTCATACATATGATAGCATAATTTACAGCCTGCGCCTAACTTTTCGTCAACATCAAGTTCTCAAAGAGAGAGCAAATTGCCAATCAGACGGTTAAGTCATTTCATACCGAATATCTCACCTGTATAAAACGCTTATTCGCCACTTCCAATCATTTCAGAAACAATTTGCGCAGCAGTTCTTACCATTTCAGGGCAAAACTTTCCAAATAGATCATTTTTTCTTGCATAGTTTTTGCCGTCTTCGGTAGCGATGTCACAACCTAGTATCTCACGGCATATATATGAACCCTTACGTTTCTCAAATTCTTCAAGAAATTGTACCGCCTTTGCGTTTCCTTCTGCGCGGCTTTCAAGGTCATTGGCATCAAACCGCCCGTACTTCATTCCAAGCACCATCAACGCTCCCGTGCAGGCGCCGCAGACCTCTCCTTTGTTCATTCCTGCACCAAAGCAAGCTCCAATTTGTAAAGCCTGTTTCTCAGAAATGCCGAATTGCTCCGAAAACGCGGCAAACACCGCCTGAGAACACATAAACTTCTGTTCAAATAATTGTACCGCCTTCATAACATTATCCATTTTTCTTTCCTCAAATAAATACATTTAAATATATTTATATAAACACCTTAGTTTAAGCCGTATCAAAGTAAGGATCGAAACTTACGCCTTATTCGCAATTCTCTCCCGAAACGTCGGTCAATTCTTTAAGGCATTCTACAGCAACTTGCAAACCCTTAGCAGAAATAGAATAATATATCCACTTGCCTTGTTTGTGTCCGACAACAATCCCCGAATCACAAAGCACCTTCATATGATGAGACATTGTTGGCTGTGATACGTTGATCTCATCATTTAGGTGACAAGCACATTTTTCACCCGATTGCAAAAGCTTTAGGATTTTAATCCTATTTTCATCGCAAAAAGCTTTGAATATTTCCGCGATTCTTTTATCTGTCATTTCCATTATATTCACCACATATTGAAATCTGTCTATATGTTATTATATAGATGATTTTCTATTTGTCAAGAGGTAGATTTATTATTTACTAAATAATTATAAGCTAATAAAATTTGTATAGGTTATGTAAAGCAAAGTATTTCTCTTAGTGTTTTTGAAAAAACACAAATTGTAATTTTTGAGAGACTGCTTCTTCTTTATACTTCTTATATCCTAATTTTTCATACAATTGTATATTGTCAATACTTTTTGTGCTTGTGAACAGTTCATATTTTTGGTTTGGAAATTCATTTTCTATTTCTAAGAGTAGTTTTGTTCCGATTCCCTTTCTCTGCATTTTCGGATGCACCATCAGCTTGCCGATATAAACTGTTCCGTTCTTCTGATACGCTCTGACAGAACCTATAATAGACCCTTCGTCATCTACTGCTTTTAAAATAGTTCCTTTCTGAAACTCATCATATACTTCTTCTATCGTTTGCTTTAAAGGAGGAATGTCCATATTGCCGAAAAGCTTTGCTTCGCTTTGGTACGCCAAGTATTGCAATTCAAGTATTTCCTTTAAATCTTCTTTTTGTGCTTTTTTTATTAACATAACATTTCTCCAATATATAGTAAATAATGATTAATACTGTTATAGATCAAAATTTAGCTTTACACGATAGAGTTTTTACTTCAATCTTAAACACCGCAACTGAATTCAACATTTCTTTTGAATACTCATAATGATTCTTGCCTGTGAGTTGAAGCATTAGATAATTCAACCCTTTTACACGCTCCTCTTCATCATTCACTATAGAAAGAATACCATTACCTACAATACTTTGATATTGAGCTGAACAATCGCAAGCAGCTTCTGAAATCAATAGTTTATATTCCCCGTCTATTTCAAATCCAACTGATGGATTTGATTTAGCAAGTTCATATTTTCTTCCTGCCTTTGCTCCGTGAAAATAAAAAGTATGTGCTCCATTTGAATATGTATATCCGTAATTCACGGGAACAATATATACTTCGCCATTATCGATTAACCCAATTCTGATTATTTTCTGTTTTAAAATAAATTTCTCTATAACACTATTATCAGTGATTTCTCTATCGTTTCTCCTCATCTTCTACCTCCGTAAATTCCGATAAATGCTATTAAAATTATAGCACTTCGCCTTTAATTTGTCTATAGTTAAACTGCATAACAAAACAGGCAACCTCGAAAAAGGCTGCCTGCTAAAATCAAAAATATGCGATTGATTACGCTCTGCACAACTTTCCGCATCGTTTGGCGTAAGTTTGGCGTAAATGGCGTAAATCCGAGACATTGCAACTATCAAAACCCGCATAAACACTGGGGTTTTGGGGCGTTACTTATCTAAGGATTTCATTGTCGGGAAAAGCAAAACATCTCTGATTGCTGCCGAATCGGTGAGGAGCATTACCATGCGGTCAATGCCGTAGCCTATGCCGCCTGTGGGGGGCATACCGATTTCAAGCGCGTTGAGGAAGTCCTCATCGGTGGTGTTTGCCTCTTCGTCGCCCTGGGCAAGAGCCTCCTCCTGAGCCTTGAAGCGCTCGCGCTGGTCGATGGGGTCGTTGAGCTCGGAGTAAGCGTTGCACATCTCCCAGCCGTTGATAAACATCTCGAAGCGCTCAACGTAGTTGGGATCCTCGGGCTTCTTCTTGGTCAGAGGAGAAATCTCTATCGGGTGATCCATTACAAATGTGGGCTGGATCATATGCTCCTCGGCAAATTCCTCAAAGAACAGGCTGAGAATGTCGCCCTTTTTATGTCTGTCCTCAAACTCAACGTGGTGCTCCTTGGCAACAGCCTTTGCCTCCTCGTCGGTCTTGATTTCGCTGAAGTCAACGCCCGCGTACTTCTTAACGGCGTCAATCATCGTAATGCGCTCAAATGGCTTGCCGAAGTCGATTTCAATGCCGTTGTAGGTGATTTTGGTGGTGCCGAGAACCTCCTGACAAACGTGGCGGTACATTCTCTCGGTCAAATCCATCATGCCATTGTAGTCGGTGTAAGCCTGATAGAGCTCCATGAGCGTAAATTCGGGGTTGTGGCGGGTGTCTACACCCTCGTTGCGGAACACTCTGCCGATCTCATAAACGCGCTCAAGACCGCCTACTATAAGCCTTTTGAGGTAAAGCTCAAGCGAAATGCGGAGCTTTAAGTCCTCGTCAAGAGCGTTGAAGTGAGTTGTGAAAGGTCTTGCCGCGGCGCCGCCCGCGTTTGCTACGAGCATGGGAGTCTCCACCTCGATAAAGCCCTGAGCGTCAAGGAAGCGGCGAATGCTGCTGATGATCTGCGAACGCTTTACAAAGGTGTCCTTTACGTCGGGGTTCATAATAAGGTCGACGTAACGCTGACGGTATCTGAGGTCGGTGTTTGTCAGGCCGTGGTATTTTTCGGGCAGGGGCTTGAGCGACTTTGACAGCATGCGCACAGCCTTGGCGTGGATCGAGATCTCGCCCATCTGGGTTTTGAAAACAAAGCCCTTTACCTCAACGATGTCGCCGATGTCCCACTTTTTGAGGAAGCCGTAATCCTCCTCGCCGAGGTCGTCAAACTTTGCGAAAATCTGAATTTTGCCTGTCTTGTCGTGCAAATCGAGGAACGAAACTTTACCCTTGCCGCGCTTTGACATAATTCTGCCCGCGACGCAAACGTCCTTGTTTTCAAATTCCTCAAAGCTGTCTTTGATTTGCTGAGTATATGTATCTCTGTCGGAGGTGGTTGTTACAAAAGGATCCCTGCCCGCCGCTCTTAGAGCTTCAAGCTTGTCGTAACGCACCTGAATAACATCGCCTGTATTTGCCTGCTGTGGCTTCTGGCTCATAGTGAACGTCCTTCCTGTTTTATATTACTTGCTGATTTCCAACACCTTAAGCTCAACTACGCCGCCGGGGGTTTCAACCTCGACAACATCACCTACGCTCTTTTCCATAAGAGCCATGCCGATGGGTGACTCATCCGAGATTTTGCCCTCCTTGGGGTTAGCCTCGTTTGAGCCCGAGCCAACGATGCGGTACTGCATCTGTCTGCCTGTTCTGAGCATCTCGACCGTAACGAGCGAAGTGAGGTGTACGCGGTCGTTTGATGTGTTTGTTTCATCAATGATAACGGCGGTTTTGAGAATAGCCTCGATAGTCGTAATGCGCGCCTCCATGATCGCCTGCTCATTTTTGGCGTCGTCGTACTCGCTGTTTTCGGAAAGATCGCCGTAGGAACGCGCAACCTTAATCTTTTCAGCGATTTCTTTACGCTTTACGTTATGTAAATATTCAAGTTCCTCTTCAAGTTTTCTGAGTCCTTCCTCAGTAAGCATCGTGGGTTTTGACGCCATTGTCTATCAATCCTTTCATTGGGAACGGCTGTCCCTGTTATTAGTGACTTAGCTAACCCGTTTATTATATTCTTTTTATTTTCGGTTGTCAAGCAAAAGTGTCAGTAAATTCGCTTATTAAGCGTGCTCCGCAGCTGCCCTCGGCGCTGAGAGGCAGAATTGAGCCGAGCTGATGCTGTCCGCCTATTGCGTAAAGCGCTGAACAAAAGTATTCCTCGCTCAGTTCGGCGGGCTTGAGCTTGGCAAAAGTGTTTGGCATTTTAAAATGATACTTATAAAACGCCCTGCACTTTATGTCCTTCGGCGGTGCGCTGACAGTGAGCAGAACGGCGCTGTGCTTTAACTTTATATCCTCTGATATAGGCTGAGGAGCAATCACAAGGTCACTTCGTTCAAGCTCGTCGCGGTTCCCGGTAATCATCACCGCCGCCCCCAGCTCGCAAAGAGCGCGGTCAGCTACACAGAAATACGGCTCAAAACAGCTTGTCACCACAGTAACATCGGCGCAGTATTCAAGCACCGAAAGCAAATAGTTGGCACAATAAGCCGCAGGGTCGTAGATTGCCGCGCGCAGGTCAGCTGCGTTTTTGCAGTCTTTGAGCACGCCGAGAGCAAAATTTGTACACAGCCGCGACGAAAAAGCCGTAGAGCCAAACCGCCTGTACCCGCTTTGGCGCGGGAAAATCAGCTTGTCGCTGCAAAGAATCCTGCGCCGCTCTACGCCTGCGAGAGAATTGAGCCTTTCAAGCTTAAGCTCGCCGCTGTAGCTTGTATAAACAATATGCCGAAGCGTAACGCTGCCCGCGGTTTTGTCCTCAGCTTCTACCCTGTCGCTCCTGAGTTTGTCCGCAAGTGCGCGCAAGCCTTTTTTCTTTTCCGGAATTTTAATACTCAGCGCAGTTATCATTAAACCACCTCGAAATCATATTACATACAAGTATATGAATAAAATGTGCCGGGAATGAATTGATTATTGATGAGGATTATGATAAAATTAAATCAGTTTATAATATGCTTCTTCAGATAAGCTTCATATTGACGCTTTATAATATATTTAATACACGGAGGTGGAACAGCATGAATATTTCCGCAATAAGACACCGCTCTACCGGAAGCGACTGCTACGCGCTTGACGAAAACACCGTTGTGCTTAATTTATGGACAGGTCACGACGTTGACAGAGCCTACGCGGTAAGCGAGGATCCTTTTATCCACGAGCTTAGAAGGCAGCGCAGCTGGGATGGCGTTGTTTCACAGATGGCGCCGCTTTATGAGCTTGAGCACCATATGGTATGGACAATAGCGCTAAAGCCCGAGTTCAAGCGGCTTCAATACTACTTTGTTGTTGAGTCGAACGACGAAAAATACTGCGTTTTTGAAAATAAAATATGTAAGGAGAGCGAGCGCGACCGCATTTCGACCGAGTTTTTCAAGTTTCCGTGGCTTAACCCCTCCGATGTAATAAAGCCTCCTGCCTGGGTGCGCGACACGGTTTGGTACCAGATAATGCCCGACCGTTTCTGCCGCGCCAAAAATTCGCCCGAAAGCGAAAAGTTCCGCCAATGGGGCGACTTTTCAAAGCCGGGCTTCAACGACCTTTACGGCGGCAACCTGCGCGGAATTACCGAGCGCCTGCCCTACCTCAAATCGCTTGGAATAAGCGGAGTTTACCTTACGCCGATTTTTTTGTCGAACTCAAACCACAAGTACAACACCTTTGACTACTACACAATAGACCCCGACTTCGGCACCGAGGAGGACTTTGTCACACTTGTTGAAACGGCTCACAAAAACGGTATCCGCATTATGCTTGACGCGGTTTTCAATCACTGCGGTTCAAAATTCTTCGCCTGGAAGGACGTTTGCGAAAAAGGCAGAGATTCTAAATACTTTGACTGGTTCTTTATCAATAGCGACGACTTTGTAAAGGACGACTTCACCGTGGCTGACGGAAGGTTTTACACGTTCTCGTTCTGGTCGCCGATGCCTAAGCTTAACACAAACTGCCCCGCTGTTCAGAACTTCTTTACCGAGCTTTGCCTGCACTGGGTAGGCGACTTTGGAATTGACGGAATACGCTTTGACGTGGGCGACGAAATATCGCACACATTCCTGCGCAGGCTGAGCGCAGCGCTTAAAGAGAAAAATCCCGACGTTTACCTGCTGGGCGAAATTTGGTTTGACTCAATTTCATGGCTTAACGGCTTTGAGTACGACGCGGTTATGAACTATCCGTTCCCGGGGGCTGTGGGCGATTTCTGGCGCGACGAAACAATGACTTCGCGCGATTTTATGCGCAGGCTCAACTACTGCCGCGCACTTTATCCAAAGCAGATAAACGAGGTAATGTTTAACTTCCTTGATACTCACGACACCGCGCGTGTGCGCGAGTGCTGCAAAAACAGCGACGAGCTGCTGCAAAAGTTGACGGTTCTGCTGACTATGGCGGGCACACCCAGCCTTTACTACGGCACCGAAATCGCAATGCCCGGCAAGCACACGCCCTACAACCGCAGCACAATGCCGTGGGGCGAAATCGACACGGGCAGATTCGACAATTTTAAAAGCAAGGTGGCGGCTCTTGTTAAGATTCGCAATGAGCAGCCGTGTGTTAAGCGCGACGAGCTGAAATTTATTTTTGACAACGAGAATCCAAGGCTTGTGCGCTATCAAAAGGAGAATCTGACCGTTTATCTGAACGCGGAGACGCGCGATGTCAAAGTAAAACCCGACGGCAAAGTTCTGTTCTCAAACGGATTTAACGGCGAAATGCTATGCAAAAACGGCGTTCTTATTACTTTGCGGTGACAAGCATGCGCGAGAAAAAGCTTACACTTTTCAGTCTTGCGTGGCCGATTTTTATAGAAACGGCGCTGTTTATGCTGCTTGGAATAGTCGACGTGTTCGTGCTGAGCCAATACAACGACCTTGCCGCAAGCTCGGTAAGCGCGGCGAATCAGGCAACCTCGATAACCACCATTCTGTTTTCGGCGGTATCAACCGCGAGCGCCGTACTGATTTCGCAATACCTGGGCGCTAAGCAGGAGAAATCGGCGTCAAAAATCGCCGCGCTTTCAATAGCCCTTAACTTCTTTACGGGAGTTATTGTCAGCGCTGTGTTTGTGATTTTCAACCGCCCGATACTGAGTTTTATCGGTGCTAAGGGCGAAATTTTGAGCCTGTCATGCGAATACCTCTCAATTGTAGGCGGATTCATGTTTTTGCAGGGTGCGCTGACGGCGATGGCGGTAATCATCCGCAACCACGGCATGACAAAAATCTCGATGTACGTCACCGTTGGAATGAATATCATCAACACGGGGCTTGATATTCTTTTTGTTCTCGGCTTTGACATGGGCGTAACCGGCGTTGCGGTCGCAACCTCAATAAGCCGTGTCATCGGCACGGCGGTTCTGGCTGTTGTACTGTTCAAAAAAGTCGAAAAGCCGTCAATATTCAAATTCCTTAAGCCGTTTCCGTTCAAAGATGTAGGCGGAATGCTGAAAATAGGCGTGCCCGGCGCAATGGAAACCTTTTTATACAATCTGTCGCAGCTTGTTATTACTTCAATCGTGCTCAACTTTCTCACATCGGAACAGCTTATTGCCAAAACATACGTCCAGAATATCACGATGTTTTTCTACATCTTCGCAATATCTATAGGTCAGGCGTCGCAGATCATTACAGGACACCTTATAGGCGCTAAAAAAACCGATGAGGCATACCGTCAGGGTGTTCGCTCTCACCTTACGGCGCTCGGTATAGCGCTTTTGGTAAGCATGATCGGAGCCGCATTCAGGTACCCGCTTATGAGGCTGTTTACCTCTGATTCAACGGTAATAGAGTTGGGCGCGGCGGTGCTGCTTATCAACGTTGCACTTGAACTTGGGCGCGCCACAAATTTGGTGCTTATAGCCTGTCTGCGCGGAGCGGGCGATGTTTACTTTCCCACCGCCTGCGCAATTCTTTCAAACTGGGCGATAAGCGTCCTCGGCTCATTTCTTCTGGCTGTTGTCGCTGGGTGGGGACTGTACGGACTTTGGACGGCGCTTGCTGCCGATGAAATATTCCGCGGCGCGCTTATGACGCTGCGCTGGAGAAGCGGAAAATGGAAATCAAAACGAATCGTAAAGGAGGATACATGATGAAACTAAAGCGTTTTATACCGCTGTTATTATGCCTTTGCCTGTTGTTCGGAGGGTGTAAGCTCGACTTGGGCAGCAGCTCATCGTCAGGCGCGGATTCTTCAAAAGCTGCCTCATCAAAGGCGCAGTCGTCAAAATCCGCTTCCTCAAAGGCTTTTTCGTCAGATACCGAATCTTCAAAAGCTGAGAGCGGCGCTGAAAGCGAATACACGATGGCTGATATCAAAAAACTCAATAATGTTGAGAACTTCGCTAAAAAAACGCTCGAGCATATTTTTGACGGAACGATAAACAGCAAGGGCAACGCCACGGGATATCACTACTCAAAGGTGACTGACAGCAAGGGCAAAATCATAACGGGCACCGAGAGCGACAAAGACGAGCACGGCGTATTCACTGCCAAGGTCAAAGTAAGCGGCGTAAAAAAGAACGGGTTCAGCTCGTTTTTTTCCGAGAATTGGACGCCCCAGCAGGTAGTTGACGCTATTAACGATGCTTATAAGGACGCCCTCGACGACAAAAGCAACCCTCACGGCTCGCTCTGGATAGGCTACAGTGGCGACTTGGAAATCGACATGTATCTTGACAACAACAAAAAGATAACTACGGCGTACCCGATTTATGAAGGAGAATAAGCATGCTAAAGTATAAAATTACGGTAACACACGGCAAGCACCCGATTGCCGAGGTGAAATCCGAAGATGAAAGATGCGTTATCGCGGGCGAAATGTTGCTTGCGGAAAGAGGTCTGCTTCAAAACCTTCTTGACGCCGTAAACAGCGTGCTAAAGGACGGTGAACCCTGCTCAAGCTTTGCGGGAAACGCCTTTTCGGCGTACATAACCCCCGACATCACAAAGATCTCAAACGAAATAACCGACGGCGGCACTGAGCTTCCGACAACAGATTTCAAAAAGCTTATAAAGGAATACAAAAGGAAAAATGAACGAATTAAACGTTAAAATAGCGGACGAGACCTTTTGCATAGAGTACCGCGACCCAGCAGTGCCGCACTGGTTTACCGGCTTTACGATCGAGAGCAGGGGCAAAATACCCCTTTGCCCCACCGACAGAGATCTGGAAAAGATCCGCGCCAACTTTATCCGCACCGACAGCAATCGCTTCAGCGAGCTTCCCAAGCGTCCGCCTGCTCAACTGGAATTTCATACGATCCACTATGTAATGGCAAAGGCTTTATTAAAGCGCGGTGTGCTGCTTGTTCACGGCTCGGCGGTCGTAGCCGACGGAAACGCATATTTGTTTATCGCTCCGAGCGGAACCGGAAAATCAACGCATACCGCCTTGTGGAAAGAGGTTTTGGGCGAGAGGGCTTATATTATTAACGACGACAAGCAGCTGATACGCCTGATGGGTGATGTGCCGCTGATATATCCCACGCCGTGGGGAATGGTCAAAGACGATATTCAAGCTAAGAGCGCGCCTCTCGGGGCTGTAATATGGCTTGAGCGCGGTGAAAAAAACGAGATCGAGCCGATAGACGAAGGCAAGATGTTTACGCAGATTTACAAAGCGTCGTTGATGGGTGAAAACGCGGATGAGGTCGCTGCGATTCTGGCTCTTCAGAAAAAGTTGCTCGGCAAAACAAAGCTTTATCACATAAAATGCAGGGCTGACAAGGACGCAGCGATAACCGCTGTAAACGCGCTTCTTGAAAACAGATAGGAGAAATCCTGTCTGTTTTTTCCTTTATAATTGAAATATATGTTGACTGTCTTGCAAAACGTGGTATAATAATATAAAATGAATTAATATGTGCAATTATGTCTTGCGGCAATTGCGGAAAGGGCAACACATGAAACTCAACGAAAACTTTTTAACTCAGATGATCGACGACGCACAGGTAATGGTAGCTACGGGAGACTCAAAATTCAACGGTATTATCCGAAGCAATCAGACCGCTGCCGAAATCATCGACCTTCTTAAGGAAGAAACCACCCGCGATGAGGTTGTTGATAAGATGCTTGCAAAATATGACGCTGAAAGAGAAGTAATTGCCTCTGACGTTGATATGGTCATCGAAACTCTGCGCAAAGTCGGCGCTATTGTAGAATGAACCCAAAATCGCATATTGAAGAGCTTCTAAAGCTCAACGGAGTTATTGTTTACAAGACACGCGGCGTAAGTATGCGCCCTATGCTTAAGCAAAACAGGGATCTTGTAACTGTGCGAACATTTGAAGGCAGACTAAAAAAATACGACGTTCCGCTTTACCGCAGAAAAACAGGCGGATTCGTACTGCACCGCATTATCGGTATAAAAGATGACTGCTATATAATCCGCGGCGACAATACTTTCAAAAAAGAATATGTGCCCGACAGCGAGGTTATCGGCGTGCTCACCGAGTTCAAACGCAAGGGCAAGGATCACTCTGTTGATTCCGCGGGATATAAGCTTTACGCGCGCTTTTGGAACCTGATTTATCCGCTGAGATGGGTGCTGCGCAAATTAAAAGTTGTCGGAAGCAAAATCAAAAGAATCATTTCCCGTAGTAAAAAGCATTAAGAAAATCTTCCGTTTATATATTTTAAGGCACGGATGAAGGCCGTTTAAGAATTACTGCCGAAATGTGCCGTAAAGAAGGGCATGGTATGATTTCAAAGCTAAAAACTAAATATACAGCCATGCCTGTTCAGGTAAGAGCGTCGCTTTGGTTTTTGATAAGTACGTTTTTACAAAAAGCTGTTTCGGTAATTTCCACACCGATTTTCACACGCCTGCTTACCACCGGGCAATATGGCGAATATAACGTCTTTCAGTCTTGGATGGGTATTATCTCGGTAATCGTCACGCTGAACCTGTTTTACGGCGTGTTTTTGCAGGGGCTTGTAAAATTTGAGCATGAGGCAAAAATCTACGCCTCATCATTACAGGGACTTACACTTTCGCTATGCAGCGCATGGACGATAATTTACTTTATCTTCCACGACTTTTTCAACGAGCTGTTCCATTTGAACACCGTTCAGATGTCGTTCATGCTTGTGATAATCTGGACGACCTCGGCGTTTCAGTTCTGGTCAGCAGAACAAAGGGTAAACAACAAGTACCGGCTGCTTGTGGGTCTTACGATCGCTGTTATGATAGCCCAGCCCGCGATCGGAATCGTTTTGGTAAAGCTTTCCGAGCCCGCTTACAAGGCTACCGCGCGAATCCTCGGGCTGCTGGTCGTCAATGTTGCCGCTTACATATGGTGCTTCTTTATTCAGATGAAGCGCGGCAAAAAGTTCTATTCTAAAAAATACTGGATCTACGCTTTAAAATTCAATCTTCCGCTGATACCGCACTACCTGTCGCAGACGGTGCTCTACGGCTCGGACAGAATTATGATAAGCCGCTATGTCAGCGAAAGCGCTGCGGGCATTTACAGCCTTGCGTATTCGGTCGCCGTAATCATGACCATGTTTAACACGGCTATCACCCAGACGATGGGGCCATGGATATACCGCAAAATAAAAGACCGCAAGCCGCAGGATATCGGGCATGTAGTTTACTCGGCAATGCTTATTATAGCGGTGGCTAACCTGACGCTCATCATGCTGGCTCCCGAAGCAATATCGCTTTTTGCACCTCCGGAGTACAGCGACGCCAAATGGGTCATTCCGCCCGTAGCGCTCAGCGTGTTCTTCATGTTTATGTACGACATGTTCGCGTCGTTCCAGTTCTACTTTGAAAAATCCTGGTTCATCATGGCGGCAAGCGTTTCGGGCGCGGTTTTGAACATTGCGCTGAACTATCTTTTCCTTAGTCCGCGCTGGTTTGATTTCGGATATGTAGCGGCGGGCTACACCACGCTGATTTGTTACATACTTTACGCCTCCGGACATTATATTTGTATGCGCTGGGTTTGCCGAAAGCATCTTGACCGCGCAAAGGTGTACGATACAAAGGTGCTGCTTGGCGTTTCGGCATGCTTTGTTATTTCGGGACTGCTGCTTACGACAACCTATGAAGTGCCAATACTTCGCTACTCGTTTGTCGGCATTATCCTGATTCTGCTTATTGTGTTCCATAAAAAGGTAATAAACTATGTCAAGAAGCTGATTTCCATGAGAAAGGCTGAGGACTGAACAACAAAATAATTAACCGGTCGGATGACAGGATCGCCCAAAAAGGCGTCTGCTTCCGGCCGGATATTTTTTTAAAAAGTTTTTCATTTTAAGGTTCTTTTAAGTTTTTGGGTTTATACTTCAAATCACAGAAGGAAAAACACATATTCAAAGGAGGACATAAAAATGTTAAAAAGAATTTCAGCTATCGCTTTAATTACTCTGTTATCCGCATCTCTTGTCGCGTGCAGCAACAGCACAAGCAGCAGTAACGGCAGCAGCACGGCTTCATCGCAGGTATCGGCACAGACATCGTCAAAGGCGAGCACAGAGGCGTCCAACACCTCATCTGACAGCAGCTCGGTATTTACCGACCGCGACCTCACCCAGACAGCAGATACGTCAAACGCTAAAAAGCTTACCCTCAGCGACGGCAAGGACGTTACAATAACCGAGGCGGGCGTTTACATTATAAGCGGCACGGCAAAGGACGTTAGTATTATTGTTGACGCGGCAGACGACGCAAAGGTTCAGCTTGTGCTTGAAAATGCAAATATCACAAACGCCGATTCGCCCTGCATTTATGTGAAGAACGCCGACAAGGTATTTGTTACAACGGCAAGCGGCTCCGAAAACACCCTGACGGTATCGGGCAGCTTTACCGCTGACGGCGACACCAATACCGACGCGGTTATCTTCTCAAAGGACGATATCGTGCTCAACGGTGAGGGTAAGCTCAACATCAGCTCAACCGACAACGGCATTTCGGGCAAGGATGATATCAAAATCACAGGCGGCACAATAATCATCAGCTGCACCGCCGACGCTATTGAAGCCAACGACAGCATTTCTGTAGCCGACGGAAATATCACCATCAACACTCAGAAGGACGGCCTCCACGCCGAGAACGACGAAGATAACACCCAGGGCAGCATCTACATCAGCGGCGGAACCTTCGATATTACCGCAGGCAGCGACGGGATACAGGCAACTACTACATTGGTGATCGACAGCGGCACCTTCAATATCAGCAGCGCCGAAGGCATTGAAGCTACAAACATCACCATCAACGACGGCAACATCACAATTTCAGCAAGCGACGACGGAATAAACGCGGCGAGCAAATCCACAGCAGAGAGCGTTTGCATCACCATCAACGGCGGCAATATCAAAATCACCATGGGTCAGGGCGACACCGACGGTATCGACTCCAATGGCGACCTGTATATTACCGGAGGCACAGTTGACATCACCGGACAGTCCACATGCGATTATGACGGCAAAGCCGAAAAGACAGGCGGCACCCTTATTATCAACGGTCAGGAAACCGACACCATCCCCAACCAGATGATGGGCGGTCGCGGCGGAATGGGAGGCCCCGGCGGTGATATGGGCGGAGGTCCCGGCGGCGACATGGACGGCTTCAGAATGTAAATTTAGCTTTTTTCCTCTAATTCTTTCATATTTTCATACCAAGAAAACGGCTCCGCGGGATTTCCCCGGAGCTGTTTTCACTCAAAATCTGTTGTGAAATTCTATTAAATTATCATTGATTTGTTAAGAGTTTTATGATATTATATTTATATATAGGCGGAAGGGGTCTTATCAATGAAACTCGGCTTTAAATTGTTATCGGCATCATTGGCGCTGACGCTGGCGCTTTGCTCGCTCTGCTCGTGCGGCACATCAACCTCATCTGACGGCTCTGGCTCGTCTGCCAATTCTTCAAATGCTGACGGTACAAAAGCAACCGAAGCAACATCCGCAAGCAAAGCAGAAGCGCTTTCAGAGCCTGTCGGAGCCCCTGACAATGAATATGTTTACACCGCTAAGGAATACAGCGCACCGTTTTCTGGCAACTTTGGGATCACCGGCGAAACAGACATCAGAGGCGACAATATCAGGAACCGAATACCGCTTTTAAAGATTGAAAGCAATGACGCTGCCGCAATTAATGCCGAAATCAAAAATGACTTTTCCGCGGAACTTGGCTCCGAAACCACCGACGGCACCGATACACACTCCAGAACGGACTACATTGCCCCTGTAAACGGCGAAATTCTGAGCCTTGTAATTGAGAACCGCACAATGGACACACCTCAAAGCGGCTTTTGGGTTTACAATATCAACATCCAAAGCGGAGAAAAGGTTGATAAGAGCGCATTGTTTGAGCAGGCCGGTATAACCGAGGATGTAGCTCTGGACAAGATCCGCGCAGACATTGAGGAAAGATTCTCAACCCTGCCGGACGACTACTCCTCCACAAATTACGCCGCGGAAGCAAAGGAAGCCTCTCTCGCGGAAGAAAACCTTGAACTGACTGATTACTACCTCGGTGAAAACGGCAGCCTGTTTGCCGTATATATCCTGCATTGGGTCGCGGGCGCCGAAATATACTGCACGCTTCTAAACATAAGTGAATAATTACCTATACGCGTACAAAAGGCCGGACAGATTTAACTGCCCGACCTTTTTTCAATTGTTCATTTCGTCCCAGACTTTATTTACCGCGTTCTCTATTTTACCGGCGGCCTCCGCGCCTTCAAAAACGCTTACATATCCCTGGATAGCCTGCGCCTTTGCGTATAGTACGCGAGCGTGACGGTTTACGAAGATCCACCCCTTTTTCTTGCCGTTCTTTGCTTCCTGAACGATATTGGCTCCGGCAGAGTTGCCGTCAAGAGCTAATACTACCGAAGGACGGCGCTTGAATATTTCATAAGCAAAGCTCTTGTAGAGTCCCATTCTTGTAGGCTCTATCGACACGCGCACACTGACTCCGCTCTGTTTGATACGCCGTGCCTCAGCCAATGAAACCTGGGTCGGAACTATCGCAAACACTTCAAATCTGCCGTTTGCAAGCCGTACCAGCTCGCGCTCATATCCCGTAAGCCTGCTGCCTATAACGAAGCAAACCTGCTCGGGTAAAAGTGAATCCGTAAGCTTCTTTATAAGGTCACACAGGGGCTTTTTCATTCTTGTGGCATGGCGGCTGCTGTTAAAGCTTCCGCCGAGAAGAATTACGGGAACCTTATCAACGGGGATCTCACGGATTTGAGCGCTGAAGCACTCGGCGCTGCTGAGCTTTTTCGTGATAACATTTCCCGAAACGGCACTCTCGTCTGTTTTTTGTATCCTCTCAGTCAGATAATTCTCTACCGTTTTGCCTTTCAAGAGCTCTTCAAAGCGCTCGGTTTTTTTCGCGAAAACTCGGGTGCTCTCTTTAAGGATCGCGTCCTCTGCCGAACGCATGCAGCACATTTCATCATAAGTGAGATTAAGCAGCCTTTCAAGCGCAAGCTGCTCGTCAATGGAGTCAGTGCCGTATATTGCGCCGCCGTCAGTACCCTGAACGCAGAACACACCGCCTTGCAGATAATCCTTTATAGGGTGTCTGCCGAGCGAGCTGAGGTTATTGAGCCGCACGTTTGATGTGAGCTGAAATTCAAGCACGGCCTCGCTCTCGCGCAGCTCCTTAATGAGCTGTTTTCCCTTTTCGGAGCGAAGATTAGCGGTGTAAAGACCGTGGCCTATGCGCAGTCTGGGCAGGGGCTGCCCATCGGCAAGAGCTTCGCGCACACAGGCAAGGCTGTTCGCCACATTGTCGCGCAGGCCGTCGTTTTCGCCGGCGTGTATTCTTATTACAAAGTCATTGTTCTCCCCCGCTATTTTAACCAGCTCGTTGATCACGGGGCGCAGCTCTCGTATATCGTTGATCTCCTCGCCGATTATGTCGCTACCCGCAACATACGGGTCGTCAGCTACGGCGCGGATTACGCTGAGCTGGCGCTGCGTATCCTCGAAAGCCGTCGCCTTATCTCTAACTATCGTCAGCGGAATACGCCGGATAGCCGCCAAAAAGCGAATCAATACGCCCGTTTCCTCAGTGATGGCGGGCATTACCTGATGAACCTGCATCAGCATATTAGCGGCGCTCTCCGGCTTTACAAGCGTTGTGTCCGAAATTTCCGCATAGCGGATGCCTCGCCTTCTGAAGCCGCGCGCTATCCACAGCAGCTTGTTCTGAAAAAGCGTCATCTCCGCGTAAACGGGATTATCACGGTCGCAAAGCATCTGATGTATTGCGTCTGAAATATCGCTGTCGGGGATATCGCGGTAGTTGTCAAGCGGTATCGTTTTTTCGCTCGGCTGTCCCTTTGTAAAAACATACCTGTACAAATATACTTTTTCAAGGTTTGTAAATACCGCCTGACCGTCCTTTAGTATTGTAAGCGAGGCGCGTATCAGCGGAATGTTGCGCTCCGCGTTTTTAAGATTATTCAGTATTAAATCGGCAAAATTGATAAAAGTGTTGTCGTCGATTTTTCGCTCAAAATACTTGCCGCTCAGCGGAGAATCCATAAACCGCTCCAAAACCGAAGAGCGCTGTTTTTCAAGCGCCTGATACTGAGCGTCGGTAAGGCTGAGCTTAAGCTTTTTTATGTAATAATACGGATAGCGGATTTGGTGTACTGTTCCGAGCGCAATAAGAATATCGGCGTCCAAGTTGGCGTTCATGTGAGTGTGGAGGTCGGTGCGGAATTTGTACTCGCGGCGGATGTAGGTTTTAACAAGCGTTTTCATTTTGTCAAGGCGGTAATCCTTTGTCTGGCTCATCAGCGTTTTGGAGATTGCCGGGATATAAGCCTTGCGCTCTATGGTTCCGTCGGGATATATATTCGCAACCTTTGTGTCGGCAAGGCGCAGCACATAAACCTCGCGGTTGCGCTCGTCAACATAGCACGGAACCTCGCCCCGGATCACCTTTAAGCCGTCCTCGCCCGTGCTGAGCGGAAGCTTGCAGAGCCGCGCAAGGTTAATAATCAGGTTGCCCTTTGCGTGGTTTGGCGTGCGAAGGACGTAGCTCATCCCGTCGTCATTTAAGCTGAGCTCAATGATAATATCCTTTTCCTTGTCAAGATAAAGCTTTCCGAACTCCACAGCAAAACCTCCCTGCGTTAATTAATTAGATCCTTTATAACCTCGCCCGCAATAATCAGCCCGGCAACGGACGGAACAAACGAAACAGAGCCCGGGGTATCGCGGCGGACGGTCTGTTCCTCAAGTTTTTTAACAGGGCGTGCCGGCATTTCCTTTGAATAAACGACCTTGAGCCGCTTTATACCGCGCGCACGGCACTCCTTGCGCATTATCCGCGCCAAAGGGCAGATTGAGGTGTCATAGATATCCGCAACCTCAAACGCGGTTGGATCGAGCTTGTTGCCCGCGCCCATACAGCTTATTATCGGCGCACCTGCATCCTGAGCCTGCCGCGCGAGAGCCAGTTTGCCCTTAACTGTATCTATCGCATCGATTATGTAATCGTAACGGGTAAAGTCAAATTCGTCCGCGGTTTCAGGCATATAAAACACTTTTATCGCGCGGACGTCGCATTCGGGGTTTATGTCTAAAACCCGTTTTGCGGCGACATCCGCCTTATACTGCCCTACGGTACTGTTGAGCGCTATTATCTGGCGGTTGATATTGCTTTGCGCCACTGTGTCATTGTCAATCAAATCAAGCGCCCCTACGCCCGAGCGGACAAGCGCCTCAACGGCGTAGCCGCCGACGCCGCCGACGCCGAACACCGCTACGCGGGCATTTTTAAGGCGGGCAAGCGCCTCATCTCCCAGCAAAAGAGCGGTGCGCGAAAACGAATCAGTCACAGCAGACCTCCGACGATTTCAACGGCATTTGCCACGCAGTCGTCGCAGGAGCAGAGCATTCTGCCTGTTGCAACGCCCTTGAGGTCGATGCAGATTGTAGCTCCGCAGGTTTCCAGAAACTCGCTATAGAGCCTGCGCGCCATGCCCATTACAGACTTGCCCTTGTTTTTCATGCCCAGCACGATCTGCGCGCCGCAGAGTGCTCCGCAGGTTGCGCCCATTGTGCCCATGCCCGCGCCAAAGCCAGCGCCCAAAGCACGCGCTGTTTCCAAATCAATTCCCAGCTCGTCGGCAAACGCGGCAATTACCGCCTGTGCGCAGTTATATCCGCTGTGCTTAAACTGTACGGCAAGTTCTTTTTTATCCATAAAAACACCACTTTCAGTTTTCTCAGAAATATTATATATCTTTTTAAATTAATTTGCAATATAATTCAAATCGTTGTATAATAGTAATTTGAAAGGTATGATAAAGATGAAATACAATCTGCACACGCACAGCTTTCGCTGCAATCACGCCACGGGCGAAGACAGAGAATATGTGGAATGCGCGATCAAAGCCGGCATGAAGGTGCTGGGCTTTTCCGACCACTGTCCTCAGTTTTTCCCAAAGCGCGACTATTACAGCTTTTTCAGAATGTTCCCCGAGCAGGCGCAGGAATACGCAGAGAGCGTTCGCGCTCTGCAAAAGGAATACAGCGCCGATATTAAAATCCTGCTCGGCTTTGAAACCGAGTACTACCCTAAAACCTACGACGAGTTCATAAGCTTTGTGCGCCCGCTCAAGCTTGACTACATGATCATGGGGCAGCACTTTGTCGGCAACGAATACGACGAGGACTCGTATTATTCGGCTTCGGGCGGCAGAGGGAAAAAATTTCTGTCACAATACGTCAATCAAGTTAAGGAAGGGCTTGACAAGGGCGTTTATACATATATCGCCCACCCTGACATCGTAAATTTCTGCGGAGATAAATCATTTTACCGCCGCAAGATAACCGAACTTTGCCTTTACGCCAAAAAGCTCGATATTCCTCTTGAATTTAACCTTTTGGGCTTTGAAAACGGGCGTAATTACCCAAATCCGGAATTTTGGAATATAGCTGCCGAAATAGGCAATAAGGTCGTGCTCGGATATGACGCGCACAGCCCCGAGATCCTGCTTCACAACGACAGCGCAAACACCTGCCATAGCATACTCAAAAGCCACGGCATAACAACTATTGATTTTGAGGAGATTACACTGCGCAATGAAAAACTTTAAACTGCTGTTGATTTTACTTTTGCTTTGTTTAATTCTTACAGCCTGCAATAACAAAGGAAGCGGCAGTTCGGCATCGGAACCTGTTACCACCGTCCCCGCTTCGACTGTACCGGCAAATTCATCCGCAGTCAACGACTGTGTTGCCGCAGCCCGCGTGGAGACGTTCACCTGCACCGATAAAAACAAAAACACCGTTAAAACAACATACCGTATCCCCGCGCTCAAATTTGATACGCCTGACGCACTGGAAATCAACGGCGATATCCAAAAGCGTTACAGCGACGCCTTTTCAGAGGCAAAAGAGGCTGCGGGCAACAATAAAACACCCGCTTATGACAGCATAGACTACGAAGCCTATGTAAACGACGATATCGTAAGCATTAAAATAACCGCCGAAAACGCCGGCCACAACCTGAGCTACTCGGTGTACAACTACAATAAGACAACAGGCAAAAGGCTTGACAATGAAAAGCTGCTCAGCTATTTGCAGCGCGACAGCGAAAGCACTTACTCAGACCTTAAACAGGCGCTGGAGGATGACTACACTTCAAAGTTCAAGTACGAGAATTTTCCCGACGACTACTATTATCAGATGGAGCTTACCGTAGGCGACGAGGCAGTAAGGCAGTCGCAGCTTTTCCTGAACAAAGAGGCGGAGCTGTACGCTGTCTGCACCGAACGCGCAAGCGTAGGCAGCGGAGAATTCCAAGTGCTTATCTCTCTTGCATAAGAGTGAATCTATATATCAAAAAGGCACAGCGCAAAACGCACTGTGCCTTGTTTTTATTTACTTTCGACGCTGTATTCGGTTACATTCAGAATAGTCTCGCCGTCAATTTGAAGCGCTACGGGACGGTCAAATTTAACCTTGACGCTCTTCCCCTTCATAACCTTGACGATTTTCTTTTTGACATGCTCGCCCTTGAAAATTGACGGGAATGCCACAAGTGTATGTACCTTGCCGGCGCCGTTCATTACCATGCAGGTAACTTTTTGACCTGGATCAAGGCGATTCTGATTCGGAGTAGCCATCATTCCTCCGCCGTAATAGCGTCCCTTCATGGTGGGAGCAAGCCACGCCTTTTTAAAGGTGAACTTTTTGCCGTCGACCTCAACCTCGGCGTTTGTTGGCTTGTAGTGGAACAAAAGACCTTTAATTGCTATCGAAGTGTAGTTTATGGGTTTATCCGAGGTCTCGCGCAGGCGGTCGCCCTCCTCGCAGCAGTAGCCGTCGATACCGTAGCCTACGCCGTTAATGAACTTATATGCTTTGCCCTTTACAGTAACAACAGGAAGATTTTTTATGTACTTGTTGATAACCGCAGGAGCGTCGCCCTTCTTTTTTCCGAGGTCTGTCCAGAAGTCGTTGCCGCTGCCTGTGGGGTAATAATAGAGCTTGTTGTCAAAGTTGTCGGCGTCGACATGATTTATAAAATAGTTTAGCGTACCGTCGCCTCCGCAAAGGCATACTTCATCGGCAGGCTCAAGG
>ONCY01000026.1 GCA_900316435.1 uncultured Eubacteriales bacterium
GTTATCGCGAAATATTTTCATATAACGATTGATGAACTGATAGGGAACGAAGAAATAATATCTCTTGCTGAGCAGGATATCAAGGAGAATAAGAAAAAGCACACCGCGCTGATCTGCGGTGTGTTGGATTGCTTTATCACATTGCTGTTTTTTCTTCCGCTGTTCGGCAACGGCGATTCAAGCGGCGCGTCGGTGACGGTGTTCTCGTTGACAGGAGTCAGTGGGTGGCTGAAGATCGTGTTTATTGTCGCGATCGGTCTGACGGTGCTCAACGGTTTCTGCGGCGTGGTGCTCGGCAGCTTCGACAAGCCTGTTTGGAACAAGCGCGTCGTTATCGCGGGCTTGGTACTGTCAGTTTTGGCGGCGGCTTTGTTTATTTTGTCGAGACAGCCGTATGCAGGTGTATTCTGCCTTTTTGTGCTGATTATAAAGGGGTTTTTACTGCTGAAAAGCAGATGACACGGAGCGTATCGTCAATGTGAAAGCGGGTTTCTTGAGGTATCATCCGATTTATTCTAAAATGACCACAGTTCATTTTGAAAGGATGATATTCATGAAACACAGAAGAATAATCACAGCAGGAATCGGCTTTTTGCTGACAGTAATATTGATCGCGCTCGTCCGTTTGGTCGACGTCGCGCCGATCGGAGCGCAGGGTACAAGCATCGGACTGTCGCACCTCAATCAATTTGTATTTGACTTGTTCGGGGTAAATATACTCTGGTATAACATCACGGACTGGCTCGGAGTCGCGGCGGTATTAACGGCGTTTGTATTCGCAATAACGGGATTGGTGCAGCTGATAAAACGAAGAAGCCTGTTGAAGGTTGACCGTGAGATACTCGCCTTAGGCGTGCTGTATCTCGTTGTTATCGGGTTGTACATTCTGTTTGAAAACGTTGTAATCAACTACAGACCGATCATTATGCCCGACAACACGCGCCCCGAGGCTTCTTTTCCATCGTCGCATACAATGATTGCCTGCGTAATAATGGGAAGCGCCGCGATTCTGATAAACAGATATATAAAGAATAAAACGCTGTGCAGGGTGCTTCAGATAATATGTTTTGTCATCATCGGCGTTACGGTCGTCGGCAGACTGATTTCCGGCGTTCACTGGTTTACGGATATAATCGGAGGAATTTTAATAAGCGTCACTTTGCTGTCGCTGTATAAGGAGGTCATTCAATGAAAATCTTGGTCATCAACGGAAGCCCGAAAAAAGAAAACAGCGACACCATGCACATCACCCGCGCCTTTCTGGACTGAATGAACGAGGCGCCGCAAAATGAAATCAAAACCATAAACGCTATCGACAAGCATATCGAGTACTGCACAGGCTGCTTTGCCTGTATGCGAAACGGCGGCAACTGCATCCATAATGACGATATGCGCGCGATTTTGGAGGAGATCCTCGACAGCGATCTGCTGATCTGGAGCTATCCGCTCTACTGCTACGGTATGCCCGCTCCGCTAAAGGCGCTGCTCGACCGCACGCTGCCGCTGTCCTCTATGGCGATGCGGAAAGTCGGCGACCGCTACGAGCACGTCGGTCAGGCTGATTTCAGCCGCCTGAAATATGTGATGATCAGCGGCTGCGGCTTTCCGAACAGCAAACACAATTTTGAGCCTGCTGTCATGCAGTTTGAAAGATGCTTTCCAAACGAACACACGATGATAACCGTTCCCGAAAGCCCGATGTTCAACGCTCCCGAGGCGGCTGTCGTTACCGTACCGCGATTAGAGCTTGTCAAAATGGCAGGAAAGCAGTACGCCGAAAGCGGTATTATCGATGAGGAGCTGTTAAAAGAGATCACCTCGCCGATGATACCCGAGGAGCAATATACGGAAATCGTAAACGGCAGTATGTAATTATGGAACAGAAGGAGAATTGTTATGAAAAGAATAGGACTTGTCGGCGGCACCGGCCCCGAATCGACGATGATGTACTACAAGGAACTGAACTCGCGGATAGACAGGCTTACGAACGGTCAGGCAATGCCTGATCTGTCGATTGAAAGCGTTGATTTTCGCAGAGCGTGGAGCTATGTATCAACTCGTCAATATGATAAGCTGACAGATTATTTGCCCGAAAAGGTAAACAATTTAGCGAGCTCCGGAGCCGAGATCATCACGCTTACCGCCGGAACGATGCATATCGTATTTGAAGAGGTAGAGAAAAAGACAAATACGAAACTTGTCAGTATCCCGAAAGCTGTTGCTGATGAGGCGGCACAAGCAGGGTACAAAAAGGTCGGCCTTTTGGGTACGTTATTTACGATGGAGCAGGACTATATGAAAACCGATTTTATCAAGGCCGGAATAGAAGTCGTCATCCCGGAAAAAGACGAAAGACTGCTTGTCGCAAAACGCATATTAGAAGAACTGGAATACGGTATTGTGAAGCAAAGCACATTAGACGAATTCAACACAATCATCAAAAAAATGCGGGAAGGACAAGGCGCAGAGGCTGTTGTTCTCGGATGTACCGAACTCCCTCTTCTGCTCAATAGCAATAACTGCGTCCTTCCTTGTCTTGACAGCGTCGATATACACATCAATAAACTGATCGAGCTTGCAATATAAACAGAGATAATATGACGGATCGTAAGCAAAAGAATGGCTGTTATAGTTTGTGATGATGAGAGAGAAAACCGAAGCCGAAACAAAGCGGACAATCTGCTTTTTAGCGTTTTATACTCATTCGCTAATACACGGTATATCACAAAAGGCTGTAAAGGTCTGTCTGTCGCTCTAATCTTGATGGTACTCATGACGGTGACAGGGTTTCACCACAGGGCATTGATTCTAAAGGCATAAAAAAAGAATAAGAGTTAAAAAGAAATCTGCCGACATTAATCGACAGATTTCTGCTTTTTCTATGATTAGTATTAATCCGCAAACAGGGGAGTGGAGAGGTAGCGGTCGCCTGTATCGGGGAGAATGACTACAATGGTCTTGCCTTTGTTTTCGGGGCGTTTTGCAAGCTCGATCGCCGCCCATGTCGCTGCACCCGAGGAAATGCCGACCAGCACGCCTTCGCTTCTGCCGATAAGCTTGCCTGTGGCGAAAGCGTTCTCGTTGGAAACGGGAATGATCTCGTCATAAACATTAGTGTTCAGAACGTCGGGAACAAAGCCTGCGCCTATACCCTGAATCTTGTGTGCGCCAGCAACGCCCTTGGAAAGAACAGGTGAGGTCTCGGGCTCAACGGCTACGACCTTAACGTTGGGGTTCTGCTCTTTAAGATATTCGCCTGTGCCCGTTACGGTGCCGCCTGTGCCGACGCCTGCTACAAGGAAGTCAACCTCGCCGTCGGTGTCCTCCCAAATCTCGGGGCCTGTTGTCGCCTTGTGAACCGCGGGATTGGCGGGATTGACAAACTGACCGGGGATAAAGCTGTTCTCGATTTCCTTAGCAAGCTCCTCAGCCTTTGCAATAGCGCCCTTCATGCCCTTTGTGCCGTCGGTGAGCACAAGCTCCGCGCCGTATGCCTTCATAAGCTGGCGGCGCTCAACGCTCATCGTCTCGGGCATTGTGATTATAAGTCTGTAGCCCTTTGCCGCCGCTGCGGAAGCGAGTCCGATACCCGTGTTGCCGCTGGTAGGCTCAATCAAAACGCTGCCGGGCTTCAACAGTCCCTTGCTCTCGGCGTCCTCGATCATCGCTTTGGCAATTCTGTCCTTAACGCTGCCCGCGGGGTTGAAGTATTCGAGTTTTGCCACAAGCTTAGCCTGCAAGCCGAGTTCCTTTTCAATGTGTGTCAGTTCAAGCAAAGGTGTTTTGCCGATCAACTCAACTGCTGTCTGATAAATTTTACTCATAATGATTGCCTCCTGAAATCATAACCTACAAAAGAAGTATGTTAGTGGAATGGCTATATAATACTCCTGTTTTTTTAATTTGTCAATAGAAATTTTGAAAAAAATCTTGAAATCATATCAACATACTGTTATAATAGGGTGCCGGTGGGCACTTTCTGCGCCTTTTGAACACTTTTGATTATAACAAACCTTCATCAACGGCGCGTCGAAAAGTTTGATTACGATTGAGGAGTGAGAATTATGTTGATATCTACAAAGGGACGTTACGCGCTGCGTGTTCTTATTGATATGGCGGAGCACAGCGGGAGCGAATATATTAAATTGAAGGATATTGCCGAGCGGCAGGAGATTTCCGAAAAATATTTAGAGAGCATTGTAAAGCAGCTTGTTAATAATAAAATCGTAAGCGGCTTGCGCGGCAAGGGCGGCGGCTACAAATTATCAAAAGCACCGGACGATATAAACGTGGGCGAGATACTGCGCATTATGGAGGGCAGTCTTGCGCCTGTTGCCTGTATGGAGGAAACTAACCTGCCATGTCCGAAGGTCTCGGAATGCAGAACTCGTGAATTCTGGCGCGGTCTTAACGACGTTATCCGCCGCTATACAGATAGCTTCACGATCGCGGACTTGACGCGTGAGGACAGCACGAGATATGATTATGTGATTTAGGTGATTGATTTTGACAATACAACAGTTAAGATATGTGACGGTTATCTGCGACGAAGGCTCGCTCAACAAGGCGAGCGAACAGCTGTATATAGCTCAGCCGTCTTTGACATCTGCCTTGCAGGAGCTTGAAAAGGAAATAGGAATCACCATTTTTAATCGAAGCGGCAGGGGAGTCACCCCGACTAACGACGGCTTGGAGTTCATACGTTATGCTCGGGATGTTATTTCGCAGTACAACAATCTGCTTGAAAAATACGGCAAGGGCGGCAAACTGAAAAAGAAGTTCGGCATTTCAACCCAGCACTATTCCTTTGCGGTCAAGAGCTTTGTGGAGATGGTGAAGCACTTCGGAACCGACGAGTATGAGTTTGCCATCCGAGAGACAAGAACGCGCGACGTGATAGACGACGTTACTTCGGGCAAAAGTGAAATAGGAATCTTATATCTGAACGATTTCAACCGCAAGCCGCTGGAAAAGCTGTTAAAATCCAACAGTCTTACCTTTACGTCTCTGACGGAATGTAACGCGTATGTATATCTATGGAAGGATCATCCGCTCGCGGGCAAGCACAAAATCCGCTTTGAGGATTTGAAGGACTACCCCTGCCTTTCGTTCGAGCAGGGTGACAAGGGCTCGTTTTACTACGCTGAGGAAATTCTCAGCACAAGCGAATACCCCAGGACGATCAAGGCGACCGACAGGGCGACAATGCTCAACCTGATGATAGGGCTCAACGGCTACACCCTTTGCTCGGGCGTTATCAGCGAGGAGCTCAACGGCTCGGATTATCTTGCGGTGCCGTTTGAAGCCGAGGATGATACCGTAGGCAGTAATATGGTGATAGGCTACATTTCAAAGAAGAATCTGCTATTAAGCCACATCGCTCAGCTTTATGTAAATGAGCTTGAACAGTACCTTTGCAGTTACCAAGAATCACATAAATAATCGTTTACCATCGAATGTCATCCTGAGCGATGCCCGAAGGGCAAAACACAAAGCGTTTAGCCGAAGGAGCCCCTTCCGAAAGAAACCGTTGTGTCCTGTCAATGGGATTTTTCGGCTTAATGCGACAGCCCCAAATACTTTTCTGCAACGGCGTGCCAATCTCGCGGCAAAGGCGGACTGCCTTCCCGTGGCAACAAGGAATGATAAGGCAAAAAAGAAACAAATGACCCGCCGTTTTGCCGGGGCTGCATTTTGCGCCGCGTTTTCCGAAGGCGGACTGCCCTCCCGTGGCAACGGGACACGTTAGAAAAACTTTAAGTAATTTTTCAAAAAACTATTGACAAGCCGATTTGACTATTCTATAATGCAAACAGAAAAACTTGAAGCGATTATTCTAAGCGATTCTTTTTTCAATCAATAGAATAACTAATTAAACAAATTCAAAGAGAGGTCAGTGATGACAATGAGTAAAAAGAATGTGAGAATCATGCTTTACATAAGCGAGGACACGCACACACACTTTAAAAAATACGCCGCAGACAGAGGATTTAACGTCAATAACGCGTTTGAGCTTGCGATCGAAGAAGCTATGAGGAACGACCTCCTGGCGGGCATGCGGTCATTCAGCAAAGAAAGTGTGCTGGCAGCTGTGCTTAGTTGTTTCAAAGAGACAAAAGAGGTGTCTGATGGACGCGTCAAAATGTATGCCGCGGATGGGGATGGTGATGACGGTCGCTATATTATATATCCCTCTTTTAAACGTATGAATCCCAATGAAAGTATGGTGGTTTCTGTTAAAGGCGGCCCGATCACAGCGCTCCTCAATGCCGCAGAGCACGAGAACCGCACCCCTCTGGTGCTCGAGGCTATACAGTTCAGCGATAAGGAGCAAATGGTCGGTATTATCAACGTTAACGATACCCCTGTAGCGGAGACAAAGAAAGGTGGTGCCACCGTTTACCGCAGCAGCAATAACACTCTGTTTATAAGGGTTAAAACCGACGTGGATAAACACAAGCTGTCAATCGCTGCGGAACAGTGTCTGCCAAAGACTCTTTACAGTAAGATCAAGGAGAAAGCAATAGATCTATGGTCAAAAAACGAAGAGGAGGAAGATCAATGAACAGAATATGTGGGCAGTTTTGCAATACTATAGACGCTATCAGAGCCGAGGGCGTGGACTGTACGCAGATGAAGAAATTAAGAGGTGCCCTTTTCGCTGAGATAATAAAATCCGAAATAGAACGTGAACTCAATACACAAGGCTATGACAAAAGATACGAAGTGAGTTCCCGGAACTGTTACATACTTGGGAGCAAGCGGCTCTCCGAGAAAGCTCTTTTTAACGACGACGATGGTGAGGCTGAATTTGACGAGTTCGGCGAGCATTACGCGGATGAGTATGAGGAATACGAGGACGAAGCAGACGATGATTTTGAAGATGACGACGATTTTGACCCCGACGATTACGAGGAGGATATTGAGTGGGAAGCCGAAACCGAGCAAAGCGATAACGAGCTGAAATTTGAGTGGAATTTTTAATGGCTTTCAGCCGAAGCTAACAGCCGTTTAAATCCGAATAACCGAACAAGAAAATATTTGAAAACATTCATCGCTCATTTTTTCAAAACAAAAATGAGCGATGAATTGATTCTTGATAGATGAAGCGATATACTGGTAGCCGAGTGATAGTTATGCAGAAATATCCGTTTTTAATCAATACGAAAAACCTGCGGCGGACGGCTTTGACCGCCGTTTCGTAATCAGGCGAGAGTGCCCACCGGCACTTACTGTTTCTTTTTATAATCCTCCAGCGCTGCCTGAATCGCTTCCTCGGCAAGCACCGAGCAGTGCATTTTGTATGCGGGGAGACCGTCGAGCGCTTCCGCTACGGCTTTGTTTGTGAGCTGCATCGCGTCTTCCACGCGCTGACCCTTGATAAGCTCCGTCGCCATCGAGCTTGATGCGATCGCGCTGGCGCAGCCGAAGGTTTCAAACTTCACGTCGGTGATAATATCGTCGTCTATCTTCAAATACATTTTCATGATGTCGCCGCATTTGGCGTTGCCGACTTCTCCTACGCCGTCGGCGTTTTCAATCACGCCGAGGTTGCGCGGCTGCAAAAAGTGATCCATTACTTTATCGCTGTATAATGCCATTTTTATTTCCTCCTATTTCAAGATGAATTCTTTTTTACCTTCCGTCAGGTCGCGCCAAACGGGGGAAAAGCTCCTCAGATGCGCGACAACCTCTTTGACTGATTCGATGATATAATCCGCTTCCTCTTTGGTGATATCCTCGCCGATTGAGAGCCGCAGCGACCCGTGCGCGACGTCGTGTATCCTGCCGATCGCAAGTAAAACATGGCTTGGGTCGAGCGCTCCCGAGGTGCAGGCGCTTCCGGATGAAGCGGAGATTCCCTTTTGGTCGAGCAGCAGCAAAATTCCCTCGCCCTCAATTCCCTCAAAGCTGAAATTGACGTTGCCGGAAAGCCTTTGGTTAGCGTCGCCGTTGAGCGCGCTGTGCGGTATCTCTGACAAACCTTTGATGATATAATCGCGAATCTCGGTAAGATAAGCGTTGTTTTGCGCCATATGCGCGGCGGCTTCTTTCAGAGCGGCTGCCATCGCCGTAATGCCCGGCAGATTCTCCGTGCCCGCGCGTTTGCCGCGCTCCTGTGCGCCGCCCTCGATCAGATTTTGCAGGATGATTCCCTTGCGCGCGTACAAAAAGCCAACGCCCTTGGGTCCGTGGAACTTGTGCGCCGAGGCGGAGAGCATATCAATATTCTGCGCCTTGACGTCGATCGGCAGGTGTCCGACCGCCTGCACCGCATCGGTGTGGAAGTAAACGCCGTGAATGCGGCAAATCTCGCCTATTTCCGCTATCGGCTGAATGGTGCCGATTTCGTTGTTGGCGGTCATTATTGTGACAAGGCAGGTGTCCTCGCGTATGGCGGCTTCAAGCTCACTCAAACGGATAATTCCGTTCTCGTGAACGGGCAGGAGGGTGATTTCAAAGCCGTTCTTTTCAAGCTTGTTCAGCGTGTGGAGAATCGCGTGGTGCTCAAACGCGCTCGAAATGATGTGCGTTTTGCCCTGCTTCTTTCCGTTCAGCGCGGCAGTCAGAAGCGCCTGATTATCCGCTTCGCTGCCGCCCGAGGTAAAGATGATCTCCCGAGGGCTCGCGTTGATTACGGCGGCGATTTCCTCGCGCGCGATTTCAAGCTTTTCCTTTGCCTTCTGACCGATGGTGTACAGACTTGACGGATTGCCGTACAGGTTTCGCACACAGTCCGTCATCGCCTCTATCGCCGCTTCGCTCATTTTGGTGGTAGCGGCGTTGTCCGCATATATTTGCATAATGTCAACTCCTTCATTTCAATAATCAGCCATCGCTCTTGCCGCAAAGCGGCAAATCGAGCGGGCAATATAAATATTATAACCATATACGCCTACTGTGTCAATAGGCAAATACAAAATAGCCTTGATTTTTCCACTTATCCTATGGTATAATAGGGCAAAAGGAGCGTGAAAACTATGATTTCATCAAAGGGACGTTACGCGCTGAGAGTGATGATATACCTCGCGCGGCAGAACAGTGACGGCTATGTACCGCTGAAAGAGATCGCCGAGCGGCAGAATATATCAAAAAAGTATCTGGAAATAATAGCAAAGGAGCTTGTCAATGCGAAGCTCCTCAAAGGCGTAAGCGGCAAGGGCGGCGGCTACAAGCTGAGCCGAAAGCCCGAGGAATACCCCGTCGGCGAGATTTTAGATGTGATGGAAAACTCTATGGCGGTCGTGTCCTGTCTGGAAAACGGCGCGGAAGCCTGCCCCAGAGCTGCCGATTGCGATACCCTTCCGATGTGGTCGGAGCTGAATCAGCTGATACACGATTTTTTGTATAATAAGAAGCTGTCGGATTTATTGTAAGGATGATGATAACCGACTTTCCATTATTTGTGTGTTGAAAATGAATTTCCATAGCGTTATGATTAATACAGCGTTAACGCCAAATACACTTTGGAGGTATTCATTTGAAACATATATCAAAAGTATTTGCTGCCGCAATGGCGGCTTTGACAATCATATCAGGCTCATCGGCGGCTGTCGGAGCGGCTGAGATTAAGCCCTGTCCGCAGATAAAGGTCATCTGTAAGAACGGAAACTGCGGCGACATTGATAAGCTCCTGAAAAAGTATTGCGGTAATCAAAACTGCAATCTGAAAGATATTCTGAAAAATGCCGGCGGATATTGTCCTGACGGTAATTGCAGAGATAGTAAGCCTTCTCAGCCAACCGCAAAGCCTGCAAAGCCTGTTGCAACTCCCGCAAAGCCCGCTGTTCCGACACAGACGGACACCAATGAGTTTAACACCGCGTATGAGGCTCAGGTGCTTGGGCTTGTAAACAATGAACGGGCGAAATACGGCCTTTCTCCGCTTGTACAGGACAGCGGCGCAACTCAGGTAGCCCACCTGCGCGCAAAGGAGATCGTTGAGTCATTTTCCCACACCAGACCGAACGGAAGCTCGTGCTTTACCGCCGCTAATGAGCTCGGCGTTTCCTATCGTTCGGCAGGCGAGAATATTGCTTACGGATATCCCACGCCCGAAGCGGTTGTAAACGGCTGGATGAATTCGGAAGGTCACAGAAAAAATATCCTGTCCGCGTCATTCGGAAAAATAGGGATCGGTTGTTACAAGAGCTGCGGAGTTCTCTACTGGTCGCAGTTCTTTATTAATTAATTATTATTTGTTATACCCGGCTATAGGTTGAATCTATAACCGGGTATATCTTTTATTATTGGGCAAAACCTGCCAACATAGTATATAATTGAGCCAACGAAAATAAATGCAGGAAAAATGATGAAGAAATCAATCGTTTACAAGGAGCGAATGCGGGAACGTGATGTTCCATCCAAATCCGCCTTTGGACAAATAAAAGCATTCATAGTATTGCGGCGTTGATCACTTGCCAACAAAAAATTAATGTGTTATAATATTTCCATCAATCGGTGGAGGTGAAGGCTATGGTACTCAAGGAATCCGGCGAAATGTATCTGGAGACGATTTATGTTCTCAGCAAGGAAAAGGGCTTTGTCCGTGCAATCGACGTCGGTACGGAGCTTGGTTATTCAAAGCCGAGCGTAAGCAGAGCGATGGGCATTTTGCGCGAGGGCGGTTATATTACCGTAGATAATGACGGCGGAATAACACTTACCGAAGCGGGCTTGGAGGTTGCCGAGCGCACCTATGAGCGCCATACCGTTTTAAGCGATTTGTTTATGAGGCTCGGCGTTGACGAGGAACACGCCGTCAATGACGCCTGCAAGATTGAGCACGTTATCAGTGCGGAAACTTTTGAAGCACTTAAAAAACATCTAAAGAAATACAGTTGATTTTTTTCAGCCGGAGTTTTTTCCGGCTGTTTATTTTTCCCTTGACAAAAACGGAATAATGTGTTATATTAGCATCGGGTTAGCTGTTGCTAACTATAATTCATGTGCTCTGGTTAGTTTGCGCTAACCATTTGTTTTTTGAATTCAGTTAGCTTTGACTAACGTCAACGGAGGTGTTTTTATGCCGCTTACGCTTGCAGTTATCGGTGAAGAAAGTATTATTAAACGGATCGGCGGAAATGCCGATGTCAGAGCGCACCTGCAAAATTTAGGCTTTGTATCGGGCGCAGTCGTAACGGTTGTCAGCTCAATGGGCGGCAATCTGATTGTCAATGTTAAAAATGCGCGAATTGCTATCAGCAAAGAAATGGCGCAGAAGATAATGATTTAAGCAGCGTGACGCTGCACCCATGCCCGCCTATTAATACGTCTGTTGTTTTAAGGTGTTCATCAACGGCGGGATTAAAAGAATCTATAAAAGGAGGACAGACTATGAAAACTTTAAGAGAGGTCGCTATCGGCAGTACCTGTAAGGTCAAGAAGCTCCACGGTGAGGGCGCGGTCAAGCGCCGTATTATGGATATGGGTTTAACCAAGGGAGTTGAGATCAAGGTACAGAAGGTCGCGCCTTTAGGCGATCCGATGGAAGTTACCGTCCGCGGCTATCAGCTATCCATTCGTAAGGCTGACGCTGCAACAATAGAAGTGGAATAATTTTTTGTTATTGGGTTAGCTGAAACTAACTATTTGGAAAGGAACAATTATTATGAGCATCAAAATTGCCCTTGCGGGCAACCCGAACAGCGGCAAAACAACGCTGTTCAACGCGCTGACGGGCGCTAACCAATTCGTAGGCAACTGGCCGGGCGTTACCGTTGAAAAAAAGGAAGGCAAGCTCAAAAAGCACAGCGATGTGACCATTACCGACTTGCCCGGTATTTACTCGCTTTCTCCGTACACAATGGAGGAGGTCGTCGCGCGTAACTATCTGATAGACGAACGCCCCGACGCGATTCTCAATATCGTTGACGGAACCAATCTGGAAAGAAACCTGTACTTGACCACTCAGCTTTGCGAGCTTGGAATTCCCGTTGTCGTTGCCATCAATATGATGGACGTTGTGGAAAAGACAGGCGTTAAAATCAACACCGCCGAGCTCAGCCGTGCTTTGGGCTGCAAGGTCGTTGAGATTTCCGCTTTAAAAAACAAGGGCATAAGGGAAGCCGCCGAAGCCGCGATAAAGGCTGCCGAGGAGAAAAAGCCTGTTCCCAAGCATACGTTTGAGGGCTCTGTCGAGCACGCTATCGCGCATATCGAGGAAGCCTGTGTGCACGAGTTGCCCGAGGAGCAGCAGCGCTGGTACGCGGTCAAGATTTTTGAGCGCGACGAAAAGGTAATTGAAAAGCTCGGCATTGACAAGGGTACTCTCAAACACGTTGAAAACGACATCAAGGCTGTTGAGGAAGAATACGACGATGACGCCGAGAGCATTATCACCAACGAGCGTTATCTTTATATCGGCAAAATCATCGACGGCGTTTACAAGAATAAACAAAAAGGACAGCTCTCGACCTCCGACAAAATCGACAAGGTCGTCACCAACCGCTGGCTCGGTCTGCCGATTTTTATTGTCATTATGTTCCTTGTTTACTACATAGCAATGGTCGGCGTCGGCAAGGGCGCAACCGACTGGATGAATGACGGCGTTTTCGGCGACGGTTATCACCTTGTCGGAATCGGCGATGGTGAATACGATGAACACAGTGAAGCTGTCGGAATACTGACAGGCGCTGCAGGTGCTGCCGAAAACGAAGCGCTTTCCGACGCGCTCGACTTTGAAAGCGAGGACTACGACGCTGACGCGGCTGTTTCCGAAGTAAAAGCCTTTGCGGCAAGCGTAAAGGACAGCGACGAGTTTACATACGAGTCGGAGGATGAGGATACCCTCGAAGTCAGCGAGGAAACCGTCACGGGCGAGGACGTTAAATCAGCCGCCAAGGTCTTTGAGGACAACAAGGGCAAGCCTGACGACCCTGCCGAGTTCGGCGTCTGGGTGCCGGGTATCCCTAAGATCGTTGAGGGCTGGCTGGAAGCCGCAAACGCACCCGTTTGGCTGTCAGGGCTTATTCTGGACGGCATTATCGGCGGCGTAGGCGCGGTGATCGGATTTGTACCTCAAATGCTCGTATTGTTCCTGCTTTTAGCTTTCTTGGAAGCCTGCGGCTACATGGCGCGTATCGCGTTTGTACTCGACCGTATTTTCCGCAGATTTGGTCTTTCCGGCAAAAGCTTCATTCCGATTCTTATCGGAACGGGCTGCGGTATTCCGGGTATCATGGCTTCGCGCACAATTGAAAACGAGCGTGACCGCCGTATGACTATCATGACTACCACCTTTATCCCCTGCGGCGCTAAGATTCCGTTTATCTCGATGATGGCAGGCGCAATTTTCGGCGGCTCGCCGTGGGTGAGCACAGGCGCGTACTTTATCGGTATGGCGGCTATCATCATCTCGGGTATCATGCTCAAAAAGACAAAGCCCTTTGCGGGCGAGCCTGCTCCGTTTGTTATGGAGCTTCCGGCTTACCATCTGCCGACGATCGGCAACGTGCTCCGCTCAATGTGGGAGCGCGGCTGGTCGTTTATCAAGAAGGCAGGTACTATCATCCTGCTCTCGACGATCGTTCTCTGGTTCCTGAGCCGCTTCGGCTGGGTTGACGGCAGTTTCCAAATGCTCGCCGAGGACGAAATCGGCAACAGTATGCTCGCTGCATTCGGCAACGGTATCGCGTGGATATTCGCGCCTCTCGGCTGGGGCAACTGGCAGGCGGCTGTGGCTTCTATCACAGGTCTTATCGCAAAGGAGAACATCGTCGGCACAATGGGCGTGCTCTACGGCGGCGGAGAGCTCTCAACTTGGGCGACGCTCGCAAGCGTATTTACAAGCGTTACGGGATTCTCATTCCTTGTATTTAACCTGCTCTGCGCTCCGTGCTTCGCGGCTATGGGCGCTATAAAGCGCGAAATGAACTCCGCCAAATGGACGGCGTTTGCTATCGCCTATCAGTGCGCCTTCGCGTATGCCGTTGCTCTCTGCATAAACCAAATCGGCGGCGCGTTCACGGGCAATCTGAATATCATCGGCTTGATCGTTTCGATTCTGTTGATAGCGTTTATGCTGTTTATGCTGTTTAAGCCCTATAAGGAAGCCACAAAACTCACAAAAAGGAGTTGAGTATATGTTTCAATGGATTGCAAGCAATATTTGGACAATCATTATCTGCGCCGTGCTGATTGGCATTGTAACCGCAATCATCATCAGTATGGTCAGAAAGAAACGCAAGGGAAAGTCAATGGTCTGCAACTGCGGAAGCTGCGGCTCCTGCCCAATGTCCGGCTCATGTCATAACCCCAAATAAGATATATAAACCTCCGTTTGGATTTCCAAGCGGAGGTTTGTTGTTGAGCAGGGTGCCCCTGCACTCAGCGCGGCTTTGGAAAGAGCGCAATTGATTAACGTCTGATAAACGCCGCAGCCGCCTTTGGATAGCATTACAATTATTCAGACGTTTCTGTAACGGCGCGCACAATCTTGCGGGTCGCTATGTTTGGTCAATCTCAAACATCTGATTCGCGTCTTGCCCCGTCGTGGCAACGACCGACACGCTTGACACACATAAACACACACAGTACGGTTGTTTTTGAGTATATATATTCTTTAAGATAAACTACATACACTGAAAAACTGTTATTAATATATAATGTTATAAGTGTGTTTAGTGTGTTTATGGCTTATCTAAGCCGTTTTTTAGCGTTTTTATGTGTGCTTTATGTGTGCTTTATGTGTGCTTTATCCGTGCTTATCCGAAGTTGAGATTGATATAGCTCTCGTTGACGCTGATCCCTAAGAAGCCTCTGGCACGCTTTGTGACATACGAAGTGTGCAGTTCAAACGGAGAGTCGACCTTGCCGATATTGTATCTGCGCCCTTTTGCTTTCAGCATACTGAGGAAGCTGCGCTCTTTCAGAGGTATCAGCATGTTATCTCTGCAAAAGCGTTCATACGCTACATACAGCGTTGCGGAGTGGGCGCGCAGCCCATCGCCGATTTTGATTCCGTCACATTCATTGAGGAACAGCAGCACGCTGTCGTTCTCTTGCTTTAGGCTGTCGCTCTGCGCCTGTGTGCGCTCGCTGACGGAGATTTTAAAGTTGTTGAGTATCAGATGTTCAACCCCTTCTAAAAGCCACAGGAGCACGCCCTCAGCCTCGTTTTCAAGGATTTCGCGATCAAGAAAAGGATTGTCCTCGCGGTCGGGTTCCTTGGGCTTTGCCTGCAAAATGAGCTGCCGCCTCTGGAAGCCCTCGGACAAATCATACAGCGCCTGCAGGGTGAAATTGCCGAAGCAGATGAAGCGTACATATGAGCGTATGGAATTGTCCTGCACAAACTTTTTCTGCGCCTGAATGGTCGTCTTGTTGGTGACGAGGTTCTTGAAAGCACGCGCGTTTTTGAGGGCGCTCTCGCTTAAATCGTCGTCGATGAACAGCAGCTTGTTCTCGACATTTGCCACACCGAACTGCGATTGCAAAACGCTTAAACTCTCGTTGTAGCAGTTGCTTTCACCGAGCACACCGTTGAGAATCGCGCCTAAAACGCTTTTGCCCTCGCCGCCGTCGCCGATAATGACGAGCGCCTTTTGCAGCACGGTAGTCGGCAGCAGGCAGTAGCCGCAGAATTGCTGAAGCGTTACTTGGTCGTCCTTTTGAAATACGTCGTCAAGATATTTCAGGAAGCGCTCGGGTTTCGGCGCGTCGGGGTTGTAATTGACGGGGATTCGGTTCAGACAAAACTCCTTATCCTCGCTGAATACCGTAAACTGTCCGTTCTCGTCTTTTGTTAGCGTTCCGTTCGCTACATGCAGCCTGTCAAGCTGCGGCTTAGGCGGCTCGGCGTAGCTCAGCGCCTTAATGCTCCGCAGCAGCTTTTCCGCCTTGTCTGCGTGGTTCGATTTGACGTAGGGCATGATGTCGTCGGTAATAAGCTGCCTTGCCCTGCCGTCCTCAAACACGCCGTCAGGGGAGTAGAGGCGGTTGTTGATACATTTTATCTTGTTGTTTTTGATAAATTCCGTTATATAAAGTTGCTCGTTAAGCTTCTCGTTACCGGCTTCGCCTACAGCCCAAAGATTCATTTGGCGGGGTTTGTATTCGGGCGTGTTGATAATCAGGTTCTCAAGCTTCATAAGAACCGTCTCGGCTATCGTCATTGAGCTGTGCGGAGATTCGGTTTCGTACACATCCGTTATATCCCCCTTATGCTTTAGCCGACACCATTCGGCGCGCAGATCAAGCACTTTCACGCTTTGCGCAATACCGCTGAGGTTGTGCGCGATATGCTCCGCAAGCGCCTGTCCCGCTTCGTCGTTGTCGGGGAGTATCGCCACCATTGACCCTTCAAACAGGGCGCTGTAATCGCTGAGCCACTTGTTTTCAAGCCTGCCTTTTCCCGCGCCGTGAGGCGAGCAAACGGCGGGCAGCTTCAGCTTTTTGGTGAGCGTGTCAACATCCTTTTCGCCCTCGGCTATGTAGATAACTTTGCCTCTGCGCCTTGCCCATTCAATGTTTTTTTGCTTGTAAAGCGGAGGCTTGGCTGTGCCCTTTCCCTTTAGCCACTGACCGCCCTGAAGGTGATACCAGCAGAACGACTTTTCATAAGTCTGCATTTTTGCGTCAAAGCGGTAGAAACGCGTTTTTTTAAGGCTGTCGGTGTAAAAATAATCTGTGCTGCAGGGCTTTTTGCTCAGCTCGGATGGGCTTGAAAACAGCTCCCTCACAGGCAGCCCCAATGCCTCCATTACCGCCGCTCCGTCGGCTCCGCAGACAGGGCAGCTCATCAAAATCTTGCCGTCGCGTTCGGTCAGATTCAGGCTCGGCTTGTGGTCGTTGTGGCACGGACACAGCGCGGTATAGCCGCCGCCCGACCGCTTTACCCCCGAAAGGCGCAGCAGCACTTCGTTGATATTCAAAAAAAGTCTCCTCTCAATTGAGTATTTCGGAGGAACCCCTCCACTATACCCGAAAAAACCCGAAAAATTGCATGCAACTATGCATTTTCCCGCAAAAAAACCGAAAAATAATTTTTGAGAATAGTTTTAGGGTGGTTTTTTTAGTATAATCATGAGAAAACAAAGCAAAAGAAAAAGCCCCAAAGACGGCTTAGATAAGCCGTTTTTGAGACCTTAGTCATGGCAGGGACACAAGGACTTGAAGAAATGAATGAGAATCTTTAGAAGTGGGTTTACCTTTTTACACGTGTTGTTATGTGTTTTTTTAGTATTTGCAAAAAAACACAATAGCACAATTTAGTATTTAAAACACAGCACAAAAAAACAGTATTGGTATATATTTGGTATCAATAAGAGCTGAAAGCCTGTTGCGATAGAATTGTAAAAATTTGGTAAGTAAATAATATCAAAAAGACGAGTTTGCGGACAGCGAAGAAAAACACGGTAAGATTGAGATATAAATATCTTCGTTAATTATTTCGTTTTACAAGGCATTTACGCCGGAATCGCTTTGCAGCGTTGATCACTTGCCAACAAAAAATGAATGTGCTATAATACTTTAATCAAACGGCGGAGGTGAAGGCTATGGTACTCAAGGAATCGGGTGAAATGTATCTGGAAACGATTTATGTTCTAAGGAAAGATAAGGGATTTGTCCGCGCGATCGACGTCGGTACGGAGCTTGGTTATTCAAAGCCGAGCGTAAGCAGAGCAATGGGAATTTTGCGTGACGGCGGATATATTAAGGTTGCGCAGGACGGCGGAATAACACTTACCGAAGCGGGCTTGGAGGTTGCCGAGCGCACCTATGAGCGCCATACCGTTCTGAGCGAGCTGTTTATGAAGCTGGGCGTTGATGAAGAAAACGCAGTCAATGACGCCTGCAAGATCGAGCACGTTATCAGCACCACCACTTTTGCGGCGTTGAAAAAGCATTTGAACGAAGATTTATAGGCAATACCGCATAATTCAGGTGTGCGGATTGCGCAGTCAGGTTTTTCGTCAGGTTGGACAAATAATCAGTGCGCATACTGACGTATGGGTGCTGATT
>ONCY01000125.1 GCA_900316435.1 uncultured Eubacteriales bacterium
AGAGGTATACATTTTCAACGGTTTCTCCAAGAAGGTTTTTAAAGGTATTATCTTTTTCAACCGATCCTCTGACCTCGTCAGCAGTCGCGTTAAGGTTTTTGAGGTCGTATTCGTAGAGCTCAATCATAGTATCCTTTGTATGAATTGCCTGGAAGCGCTTGCCCGTATTCTTTTTCGCGCCGATAAGCTCACCCTTCATATTGGAATAAGTAATGTTTTCGTTCTTTTCAATCGGGTTTATGTAACCCAACGCGCCAAAATACTGACAAAGCCCTTTAAGTGAATCCTCGTAATCATTCACATTCTTTTTTAATGTATATGTCGACTTGTACGCCTCGTCATCTGTGGCAACCGCCGACTGTTTTGTGCCGCCGCAGCCTGCCGCCACAGCAGCAAACATTCCCGCGCACAGAATAATAGCAAGTAATTTTTTCATAATCAATATCCTTTCACAAATAATCAAGGGACAGCACCAAATTCGCGGTGCTGTCCCTTATTATAACGCATTCTTTTCAAGAAATCAATTCTTTTCATAAAAAACACAATCAATTATTCAATAACATAAACATAGACATCGCGTCTGCCCCAGTTTACGCACTCGTCGTATGTATTGTAAAACACATCGACAATCGCGCTGCCGTCGTCGCAGAATCCGCCGGTATCTACCGCGGTGCAATATCCGTAAACCATGCTGCCGTCGGTTGATACAACATACAGCTTGGAGCCGTAGGGAATAAGATTAGGGTCAATCGCGACGCCGGGAGCGGTATATGCTGTGCCGGAACCTGTGAATACTTCCTTATACGCAACGGTTACGCCGTTCTCATCGGTAAAGGTTCCCGCGCCACCTGTTGCAGCCGCGCCCTTTGTGCCGACAAGAGTTACTTCATCGACAGGCTTCTTTACAACCTTTTCGGATACTACGGTTTCAGCTTTCGCCTTTCCGTCAATGTATTTCACCTTTTTAACGATCTGCTTTTCGCCGTTTTTGCCTTGGATTCCGATTTTTGTTTCGCCAAGCTCAACCTCGTCGGAATTCTTTGTAACCTTCTCAAACGGGATTGAGGCGGTTTCGGTCTTCAGCTCAAAGACAACGCGCTGAATCTTAATATTTTTCAGCTTCTCAACCTTATCGTCGCGCTTACAATTAAGGATATCATCGCTTCCGAGCTCAACGCCCGCCATCTTAAGCGATTCCTCTACCGTGCCGTACGCGAGGACAATGAGTCTTGTTTTGCCGTCAACCGTAAGTTCAACGGGCTTTGCGTAACGAACCTTTACGGTCAGATCAGATGTAATCTTTCTATTCTGTGCGGGATATACGATTCTGTTTTTGCTAATCTCAATACCCGCGATTTTAAGAGCGTCGCCGACTGTTCCGCCCGAAACCTCAACAGAAGTTGTCTTGCCGTCTACATCAAATGTAACGGTTTTAAGCTCCGGAGCAACGGAACTTTCTGTCGCGTTGGCCGACGGAGCCGCAATGGCCGCCGCAACGGAAACAAGCGAACTAAGAGCCATTATAGACGCAACTGAAATTGCGCAAAAGGATTTAACAAATCTTCCTTTTTCTGAAAAAATGGTCATATCGATTCTCCTTTCAAAACTTTCATATACCTAAACTTTTGAAAACCCTTTCGGTTTGCCCGAGATTATAACGCCTTTCTTTGGTAATGTCAAACAATAACGATTTATGGTTTTTGTGCAATATTCCCAACATATTGCGGAATAATTCCGATTTAGAATTTTAGCTGGCAATGTTATGTGATATTTTTTCACTATTGTATGTGCAATTTGCAAGAATCTTAAAATATCGGTTTTGTTACCAAAAATTACGGGTTTGTAACCATTTTATGCGCGAATGCCGTAAATAAGAACACGCGAGATTATACGCAAATAAAAAGCAACGTTACGCTTCATTTAAATCCGTATTTGGCATCAAAAACCGGATAAGCATCACTAAACCCTGCGATAGTGTGGAACTGGTCGTCTTCATTAGCGTGGCCAAAATCCAGCCGTCCGCGGTGCCGCCGTTACAGGCCGAGCCCGGTCTTTCTGCGATATTCTCAGTAAACTGAGGAAATTCTTTATTGCTTGCCATATTATTCATAACATATCACCTTAATAGCTTGTTTAATTGTTCTTTAGTGTTATACTTAAACAACGGTTTGCAGTCTGTATTGACAAACCGGAATTTGTCATTTAGAATTCTTTTTCATTTGCATGGGCAGAAAGGATTCGTTTTGGATGATAGCTCATAATTTGCTCCCAGTCACTTTTTAGTCTGGGATTATGGTCATAAGCAGCCAGATATTCAACAGGCTCCAGATCGCCAACAATACAATTTCCATCGTCAAGAATAATGGATACACTGTCTTCACTGTGACTTGGTGTGTAAATGATCTCTCCGCTAATTCCAATACTGCACAAGAAGCTTCTGCTCTCTGCACAACTAATCACCTTTGCCACGTTTTCATCTATCGGCTTGTAATTCAATCGCTTGTCTCTGAAAAATATGTCATCGGCGAAATGAACTGAACTGTGCTGAACATCTACAATCAAAAGCGTAACCCCAAGCTTCTGTAACTCACTGACGATTCCGATGTGATCAGGGTGGTAGTGAGTGGCTAACATATAAGAAATATCGCTTATATCAATGCAAGCTGTTTTTATCGCTTTGAAAAACTGAGGTAAGGTTCCTGCATAATCAGTATCGATAAGCAGACCGCCTTTTGCTCCAGCGATATAAAATGTGTTCGTATTTCCATATCGTAGTTTTATCATTACTGCTCATACGCCTTCATAAATCCCGATTTGTTCGCTTAGTTTTCGCCTTTCCATTCTAATTTCTTAGAAAGAAAAAGCACGAGATCATCATCGTTTGCAATTTCCGTTTCGTATTGCGCACAAGGTTTATCCCGATACCAGACACCCGTCCCATCTGGGATATAGCCTCGTTTGGCATACATTCGCTGGGCACTTCCATACCCGCTGTGAAGTCCGACGCCAAGCCATACCGTGTCGGCATATTGCCCTGCAATCTCTTCAGCAACATCCATCAGTTTGCTGCCGATTCCCTTTCTCTGGTATTTTCCCAATACGCCAAAATCAACGATCTCTGGGAGCCCTTTTCCGCTGAATGCACCGCCCAGCCCTGTTAAGTAGACATTCACATATCCGACAGGAAGTCCTTTATATACGGCAGTCAGTGAAACACATTTTCCCGCAGACTGATCCTGGAGTCTTGCCAAGTATTTGGAGATATCCGTATGCCAACCCTGCGCGATTTCTTCATCGGTAAAAACTCGGGCATCTGCTTCTTCCATATTGCGTATCATCAGTTCGTTATCATTGTAATAAACCATGGTTCCTCCCTGTGGTTTGACGAACCGTTAAACGTCGATTTGTCTATTTATGCAGAACGCAGTTATATCGAACCGCTGCTCCGTCAGAGTATTCAATGACGATTCTCTCATCTGAAAAGCCGCATTTTCGGTAGAAACCGATCGAATCGTCATCCGTTTGCGCTTTGACGCTTTTCAGATCCTCCGATTCCATTACCCGTTGGATCAGTTGTGTTCCGATTCCTTTACGGCGGGCATTGTCGGATACGGCTATTCCGATAATCTCAGCGGCATCTTCTGAAATCTTTAAGACCATCAAGCCGGTTTTCTTGCCTCGATCTTCGTATACAAATACTTTTTTCGATGTATCGGACAAATAGTCTTCCATTAGTCCTACATAGTCATTGTATGTCGGATGATACATACAGGAAGCATAGATCGAAAACGCTTCTTCCGACAACAGCCAATCTGTATCCTCGCATAACATTTTTTTCATAACCATCATCACAAATATCGATTGTCAGCCCAGAAGCGCTTTTATTGTTTGCTCATAATCAGAATCGATTAGCACGACCTGTTCCCCGGCATTCTGAAATCCGTCGACGGTACTTCTGTTGTCTTCTATAAGACCATCTATCGTACAGTCTGCATCAATCATCCTGGCTTCGATTTCCGACTCATATCCAATGATCTCATCGAAATGGTTCTCGATATATTTTTCGCTCATAGCGAGACAGACAAATTGAATCGACTGTAGATATCGCTCATCAAAATCCCGTCTCCAATGAAATGGAATATAGCAGCCTTCAATGATGAGGTTCTGTTTATTCTCGATAGCCGTCCTCACGATCTCCCGTATGATCGGCCACAGATACCCGGTCAGAGCCTCATCATCCTCCGGCGTCAATTCTGTATTACCGCTGCGGATCAGACCCATTTTCAGGTGATCGATCGACAGATAC
>ONCY01000025.1 GCA_900316435.1 uncultured Eubacteriales bacterium
GCTGTGCCAGGTCCTCGATCGAGTAGATGTCGTGGTGCGGCGGCGGTGAAATAAGCGATACGCCGGGTGTGGAATGTCTTGTTTTAGCGATCCACGGCTAGACCTTTTGACCGGGCAGGTGTCCGCCCTCGCCGGGCTTTGCGCCCTGAGCCATCTTGATTTGGATTTCGTCCGCTGAATTGAGATACGCCGAGGTAACGCCGAAGCGGCCTGAGGCTACCTGCTTAATCGCCGAGCAGCGGTTTTCGGCGGCGCCCTTTGTAGCGATTCGCTCATCGCTTTCGCCGCCCTCGCCCGAATTCGACTTGCCGCCGAGCTTATTCATGGCGATAGCCAGCGCCTCGTGAGCCTCCTGAGAAATTGAGCCGTAGCTCATAGCGCCGCTCTTAAATCTTTTTACAATGCTGTCTACGCCCTCAACCTCGTCGAGCGGAACAGGCTTGTCGGCGTAGTTGAAATCTAAAAGACCGCGCACGCTTACAGGATCCATTTCCTCAGTCAGCATTTTGGAGTATTCCTTGTAGCGGTCGTAGTTGTTGAATTTCGTCGCGTATTGCAGGGCATGGATCGTCTGCGGATTGTAGAGGTGCTCCTCTTTGCCGCTGCGGCTCTTGTGACCTCCGCGCGATGGTAAATCCGCGTTTACAGAGAGCCCAAGCGGATCAAAGGCCGCGGTGTGCAGACTGTCGACGGTGTTTTCAACATCTTCAAGCGTTATGCCGCCGATACGGCTGACAGTACCTGTGAAGTACTCGTCAACAAGCTCCTTGCCCAGACCGATCGCTTCAAAAATCTTGGAGCCTTGATAGGACTGAAGCGTTGAAATACCCATCTTCGACGCGATTTTTACAATGCCGTGGAGCACCGCGTCGTTGTAGTCGTTTACAGCAGCGTAGTAGTCCTTGTCAAGCAAATCGTCGTGAATCAGCTCGTGGATTGTTTCGTGAACAAGATATGGGTTGATTGCGCTTGCGCCATAGGCTAAAAGTGTGGCGAAATGGTGAACCTCGCGCGGCTCGCCGCTTTCAAGCACAATTGAAAGAGCGGTTCTCTTTTTTGTGGCTACCAAATGCTGATGAAGAGCTGAAACAGCAAGTAGCGACGGAATCGCAAGACGGTTTTCATCAACGCCCCTGTCGGACAAAATCAAGATATTAGCGCTGTCCGCGCAGGCTTTGTCAGCCTCAACAAACAGCCGTTTGATAGCCTTTGAGAGGCGCGTGTTTTTATAATAAAGCATGGGAATAACGGCGACCTTAAAGCCCGAAAGCTTCATCTTTTTCAGCTTTAAAAGGCCTGTGGAGGTGAGAATCGGGTTAACGACCTTGATGACCTTGCAATTGTCGGGTTTTTCCTCCAACAGATTGCCGTCTTTGCCGATATATATGGTGGTAGAGGTGACTATTTCCTCTCTGATAGCGTCTATCGGCGGATTGGTAACCTGAGCGAAAACCTGCTTGAAATAGTCAAAAAGCGGTAATGGCTGCTTTGACAGCACAGCAAGCGGTTTGTCGCAGCCCATTGCGGCAATCGGCTCGGCGCCGCTTTGCGCCATTGGCAGAATGGACGTCATTACATCCTCATATGTATAGCCGAACGCCTTTTGAAGCCTGCGCTTCTCGGCGCGCGGATGTTCCTCTACCTTTGCGTTGGGCATTTTTAAGTATTTTAAGCGCGTCAGATTCGCGTCAAGCCATTCTCCGTAGGGCTGGCGTGAGGCGTAGCGCAGCTTGATTTCCTCGTCGTCGATGAGCTTGCCCTGAACAGTGTCTACAAGCAGCATTTTGCCGGGGTGCAGGCGTTCTTTTTTGACAATTTTCTCAACGGGAACGGGCAGAGCGCCGACCTCGGAGGACAGAATAAGGTTGTCGTCGTCGGTAATATAGTAGCGTGATGGGCGCAGACCGTTGCGGTCAAGCACCGCTCCCATCACGTCGCCGTCGGAGAACAGAATTGACGCAGGGCCGTCCCACGGCTCCATCATCGTGGCGTAATACTGGTAAAAGTCACGCTCCTTCTGAGGCATTGCGTGGTTGTTGTCCCACGGCTCGGGAATGGTTATCATTACGGCAAGCGGCAAGTCCATTCCGCTCATTACCAAAAATTCGAGCGTATTGTCAAGCCTTGCGGAGTCGCTTCCGTCTGGATTGACTACGGGCAGCACCTTGTCGAAATCACCCATCAGGTGCTCGCTCTGCATAGTTTCCTCACGCGCGAGCATTTTGTCGGCGTTGCCGCGAATGGTGTTGATTTCGCCGTTATGCACCATCATGCGGTTTGGGTGCGCCTTCTGCCAGCTTGGGAAAGTGTTTGTCGAAAAGCGCGAGTGAACTAAAGCAATGGCGGATTCGTAGTCATCGTCCTGCAAGTCAGTGAAGAAGCGGCGCAGATCGCCCACCAAAAACATACCCTTATATACAATCGTGCGGCTCGAGAGCGAAACAACGTAGGTGTCCTCGTTGCTCTGCTCAAAAAATCTACGTGCCACATACAGCCTGCGATCAAAGTCAATTCCGCGCTTTACGCCCTCGGGACGGTCAATAAAGCATTGCTGAATATTCGGCATGCACTCAAGCGCCTTTGCGCCGAGTACCGACGGATTTGACGGCACCTCGCGCCAGCCGAGGACCTTTAAGCCTTCCTTTTCGGCGATTATCTCAAACATCTTGCGAGCCTGGTTGCGCCGTAGTTCGTTTTGCGGAAAGAAAAACATTCCCACAGCGTAGTCGCGCTCGCCGCGAATGGGAATATCAAGCGATTTTGCAACTTTTGAAAAGAAATTATGCGAAATTTGAAGAAGAATGCCAACGCCGTCGCCTGTTTTTCCCTCGGCGTCCTTACCCGCGCGGTGCTCGAGCGTTTCAACTATAGTCAGCGCGTTTTCAACCGTGGCGTGTGACTTAAAACCCTTGATATTTACTACCGCTCCGATACCGCAGTTGTCGTGCTCAAAAGCGGGTAAATAAAGAGAGTTTTTCATCATAGCTTCTCTTTGTACCAATTCTTCATCTGCGTGGGACATAAAATCAATCCTTTCATATTTTGCAAGTAGTATACTTGTTTCCTGCAAAATCAATTACGGTTACCATTATATTACGCCGCTTATCGGTTGTCAATAGTAAATTTGCAACTTTTTAGTCATCTCGATTCAAACGAGAGGCAAATTTTTTTCGTTTTCAAGCTGTTTTATTGTTAATTTTGCAAGAACTAAAAAAAATATTGCAAAACCACTTGACAAACTTTTAACAAGGCGCTATAATAACGGCAATGACACAGCAAGGGCGCTGATGGCACAAAAGCCATCGGCGCCTTTTGTTTTTGCCAAAACACTCAGAGGAGAGATAAATATGACAAAGGTTCCCGAAATGTTCGGCAGCATGGTATTCAACGACAAGGTTATGCAGGAGCGCCTGCCTAAGGCTACCTACAAGGCTTTGAAAAAAACCGTTGAAAACGGCGAGCCCCTCGACGAAGGCGTTGCTAACGTAGTTGCCAACGCAATGAAGGATTGGGCTGTTGAGCTGGGCTGCACCCACTTTACTCACTGGTTCCAGCCAATGACAGGCGTTACCGCCGAAAAGCACGACAGCTTTATTCAGCCCTGCGGCGACGGTGTTATTATGGAGTTCTCGGGCAAAGAGCTGATTAAGGGTGAACCCGACGCTTCATCATTCCCCAGCGGCGGAATCCGCGCTACATTTGAAGCGCGCGGCTACACAACATGGGATCCCACCTCGCCCGCCTTTGTGCGCGACGGCTCATTATATATTCCCACGGCGTTCTGCTCCTATACAGGAGAGGTTCTCGACAAAAAGACGCCTCTGCTCCGCTCAATGGAACGCCTTAGCGGCGAAGCGGTCAAGGTTCTTCACCTGCTCGGCAAAACCGACGTAAAGCGCGTAGCCACAACCGTAGGCCCCGAACAGGAATACTTTTTAGTTGACAAAGACTTATATGATCAGCGCGTTGATCTCAAGCTCTGCGGCAGAACGCTTTTCGGCGCGATGGCTCCGAAAGGGCAGGAGCTTGAGGATCACTACTTCGGCTCAATCAAAACCAGAGTAGCGGCGTATATGAAGGAGCTTGACGAGGAGCTTTGGAAGCTCGGCATTCTCGCCAAGACAAAGCACAATGAGGTTGCTCCCGCGCAGCACGAGCTTGCGCCGATTTTCTCGACCTCAAATATTGCTACAGACCACAACGAGCTGACAATGGAAATTATGCAGAAGGTTGCCGAGAGGCATAATCTTGTTTGTCTGCTGCACGAAAAGCCCTTCAAGGGCGTAAACGGATCAGGCAAACACAACAACTGGTCTATTTCCACCAACACGGGCGAAAACCTGCTCTCACCCGGCAAGCACCCCGAAACTAACTATCAATTCCTGCTTTTCCTTGCGGCGATCGTAAAGGCGGTTGACGAATATCAGGATCTATTGAGAATTACCGTTGCTTCTGCGGGCAACGACCACAGACTGGGAGCTAACGAGGCTCCGCCCGCTATTATATCAATGTATCTGGGCGACGATCTGGACGCTCTCGTCCGCTCCATCATCAGCGGCAACGACTACGAAAGCCACGGCAAAGAGCGCATGCATACAGGCGTTGACGTGCTGGCGGACTTCAAAAAAGATAATTCCGACCGCAACCGCACCTCGCCGTTTGCCTTTACGGGCAACAAGTTTGAGTTCCGCGCGCTCGGTTCCGCGCTGAATATCGCGTGCCCCAACTACATGCTCAACACCATGGTTGCCGAGGAGCTTTCGCAGTTCTATGAAACGCTGAAAGGCGCCGATAACATGGAAGCGGCGGTCAAGGCGCTTGTCAGGGAAACCCTTACCGCGCACCAAAGAATCATCTTCAACGGCGACAACTACTCAGACGAGTGGGTTAAGGAAGCCGAGCGCAGAGGCCTTTATAATTTGAAATCCCTGCCCGAGGCGCTCAGCCACTTTATGGACGAAAAGAACGTCAACCTGTTTGTTAAGAACAATATCATCTCAGAGGACGAACTACACGCACGCTATGAGATTGACCTTGAAACCTACTGCAAACAGCTAAACATTGAGGCGCTTACCATGGTCGACATGGCGCGCAAGAACATCACCCCCGCTGTATCATTATTTATACGCGAGCTCACTGACACTGCTCTGTCAAAAAAGGCGCTGTCAGACTCGATTTCCGTTAATGTTGAGCTTAACCTCATCAACAGTCTGACCGAACAGCTTGAGAAGTTTGTATCGCTGACCGACGAATTAGAGGACGAGATCCGCGCAGCGGCGTCGATTGAGGACAATCAGGAGAAGGCATTCGCGTACCGCAACAGGGTATTCGCCAAAATGGAAGCTCTGCGCGAGGTCGGCGACGAAATGGAAACACACACCGCGGCAGACTACTGGCCGTATCCGAGCTACACCGATTTACTGTTCGGCGTATAAGCAGCGTGGCAACGTGACGGCAGCGTAACGCTGCACCCAGCGCGCCTTTGGATAAATCGATATAACAAAAACCTCGGTTTAACGGCGGCAACGTGACGTTGCATCCAACTCCGCCTTTTGAAAGGTTTTCTGTTACGGCAGCCTCGCAAAACGACGGGTCAAAACGCGGGAATAGAGGTAGTCACGCTCGCGCGACTTACCCTCCCGTGGCAACGACGCTATCATCCGATAGGCTAACATATGACAACGCAACGGCGCGTTTTCCCACTTTGGGAGACGTGCCGTTGTGTCATGTAAATTATTTTTTGGAGTGATAAATATGAGTGAATCTGTAAGAAATCTTGTTACACAGATGACTAATGAACAACTGTTTGCCGTGTGGTTCTTAATCGGCGCGGCGCTGGTGTTCTGGATGCAGGCAGGCTTCGCTATGGTCGAGGCAGGCTTTACCAGAGCCAAAAACACGGGCAACATTATAATGAAAAACCTTATGGACTTCTGCATAGGCACCGTCACCTTTATTTTAATCGGTTTCGGTCTGCTGATGGGCGAAGATTTGGTAGGCTTGATCGGTCAGCCCGGCTTTGATATTTTCACAGCCTACTCCGATTTTAATTTCTCAAACTTTGTATTTAACCTTGTATTCTGCGCAACCACGGCTACCATCGTTTCGGGCGCAATGGCTGAGCGCACAAAGTTCCTTTCTTATTGCGTTTATTCAGGCATTATTTCCGCTGTTATTTACCCGATCGAGGCGCACTGGATCTGGGGCGGCGGCTGGCTGAGCAATCTCGGCTTCCACGATTTCGCTGGCTCCTGCGCGATCCATATGGTCGGCGGTATCTCCGCTCTTATCGGCGCGAAGATCCTCGGAGCGCGCATAGGTAAGTTCAAGAAACAAAAGGACGGCAGCGTAAAGGTCGGCGCGTTCCCCGGTCACAACATCGCGCTCGGTGCATTGGGCGTGTTCATTCTCTGGCTCGGATGGTACGGCTTTAACGGCGCAGCTGCAACCTCAGTCGAACAGCTCGGCTCGGTATTTCTGACAACCACCGTTGCTCCTGCAATTGCTACAGTTGTCTGCATGATTTTCACTTGGATTAAGTATGGCAAGCCTGACGTCAGCATGTGCCTTAATGCTTCTTTGGCAGGTCTTGTAGCCATCACCGCAGGCTGCGACGTTACCGACGCCCTCGGCTCAATTATAATCGGCGCAGTTTCGGGTTTGCTGGTATGCTTCGGCGTATGGCTGCTCGACTACAAACTGCACATCGACGACCCCGTCGGTGCGGTCGCGGTGCATATGATGAACGGTATCTGGGGCACGCTTGCGGTCGGTCTGTTTGCCACCGACACAGCTCCCGGCTACTCAATCGCTAACTCCTCGGGCGCAAAGCTTACAGGTCTGTTTTACGGCGGCGGCTTTGAACTGCTCGGCTTGCAGCTTCTCGGCTTTGCTTCCGTTGCGGGCTGGACGGCACTAACAATGACATGCGTATTCTTACTTATCAAAAAAATCTTCGGTCTGCGCGTTACACGCGAGGAAGAAATGACAGGTTTGGACGCTACCGAGCACGGTATGCCCTCAGCTTATGCAGGCTTCAGCATGATTCCCGAATACGTTGAGGAAGGCGCGGCGGCTCCCGTTCTTGTCAGCGGAGACACACCCGTTGCGGAGGCGATTCCCGTTAAAAAGGTTCCGACATTTGATGAAGGCAAACCGAAAATCAGCAAGGTTCAAATCGTATGCAAGGAAGCCCGTCTTGAAGCACTGAAGAACTCAATGATGGATATCGGCATTACAGGTATGACCGTCACTCACGTTTTGGGTTGCGGAACACAGAAGGGTAAGCCCGAATATTACCGCGGCGTACAAATCGAAGCTAACCTGCTGCCTAAGGTTCAGGTGGATATCGTAGTTTGCACGGTTCCAGTCGGCAGAGTCATTGAAGCCGCTAAAAAGACTCTCTACACAGGTCATATCGGCGACGGCAAGATCTTTGTCTATGACGTAGAGGAAGTCGTAAAGGTAAGAACAGGTCAGACCGGACTTGAAGCAATGGAAAACTTTGATTCTATTTGATGCTGCAATATTATAGACAAGATATTTCACATAATTCTATCATTTATCAATATTTAAAGAGAAATTGCAGGATTCGTTAGCGCTTCCTGCAATTTCTCTTGACATTTTTTTAACAATAGCATATAATAAATAAGTATTATTATTCTTTATAAAGGAGAATCATTATGTGTGGAATAGTAGGTTACGTCGGTCCGCGCGACTGCACGGACGTGCTTGTTTCGGCGCTGACAAAGCTTGAATACAGAGGCTATGACTCGGCGGGTATCGCTGTGTTTGAAAACGGCAAAATAACCGTTGCCAAAACTAAGGGAAGGCTCACGGATCTGACGGCAAAAATGGAGCGCGAGGGCAAACCTCACGGTCACGCCGGAATCGGTCATACGCGCTGGGCAACCCACGGTGAGCCGTCTGACGTCAACTCTCACCCCCACTCTGGCAGGCGCGTTACCATTGTCCACAACGGCATTATCGAAAACTACAAACAGCTTAAGCAGTTTTTGATTGAAAACGAGCGCGATGAGTTCCTCTCTGATACCGATACCGAAATTGTGGCTCAGCTGCTTGATTTCTATTACGACGGCAATCCTATTCGCTGCATCCGCAAGGTGCTGCATGAGCTTCGCGGTTCGTTCGCGCTTGGCATTGTATTTGCCGATCGCCCCGAAACCGTATATGCCGTTCGCTGCGAAAGTCCGCTGATTGTTGCACAGGGTCAGGGCGAGGTGTTTATCGCGTCCGACGTGCCCGCGGTCATTAAATACACAAAGGACTATTACCTTTTGGAGCAGGGCGAAATAGCCGTACTGAAAAACGGCGGCGTAACCTTCTGCTCGCTCCACGGAAGAATGCTCGAAAAGGAGCTGCTGACAGCTGACTGGGACGAGGACAGCGCCGAAAAGGGCGGCTATCCGCACTACATGCTCAAGGAAATCCACGAGCAGCCCACAGCCGTCAAGACCACCATAACACCTCGCATTGAGGACGGCTTGCCGAACCTGAGCGAATGCGGAATCACTCCCGAAACACTCAGGGAGTTTGAGAACATCTTTATCGTCGCCTGCGGCACAGCTATGCACGCGGGTATGGTCGGCAAATACGTCATTGAAAAGCTGGCGCGCGTTTCGGTAACGGTCGATATAGCCAGCGAGTTCCGCTACCGCGACCCGCTGCTGACGACAAAGGATCTTGTAATAATCATCAGTCAGTCGGGCGAGACCGCTGACAGTAAGGCGGTATTGAGTCTTGCAAAGCAAACAGGCGCCAAAACACTTGCGATTGTCAACGTAAAGGGCAGCTCTATTGCCAGAGAAGCCGATATGGTGATATACACCCATGCCGGTCCCGAAATCGCGGTAGCTTCTACAAAGGCGTACATGGTACAGCTCAGCGTTATGTATCTGCTTGCGTTTGAAATGGCTTTTGCAAAGGGCAGAATCGACGAGGAAAAGTGCCGTCAGCTCACCGCTCAGCTTATAAAAATGCCTGATGTCATCGAGCGCACAATTGAGAGCGTGCTTGACAGATGTCAGTATATCTCTACAAAGCTGATTACTGCTGACAGCCTGCTTTACATCGGCAGAGGGCTTGACTACGCGCTTTCGATGGAAGGCTCATTAAAGCTAAAGGAAATCAGTTACATCCACTCCGAGAGCTACGCGGCGGGCGAGCTAAAGCACGGCACCATTTCCCTTATCACCGAGGGAATGCCCGTAATCGCTGTTGCAACACAGAATACATTGCTCGAAAAAACAGTTTCCAATATCAAAGAAGTAAAGGCGCGCGGCGCGATGACTATCGTTATCTGCGACGAAAAAGCAGATATAGATTCAGAGGCGGCGGATTACCTCGTACGCATTCCGAAAATCAGCGAAATGCTGATGCCGATGGTCGCAACAGTGCCCATGCAGCTTTTGGCTTACTACACCTCGGTAAACAAAGGCAACGACGTTGACAAGCCGCGAAACCTCGCAAAATCGGTTACGGTGGAATAAGATTAAGTGATAATGAACCCCTCCCCTCAAAAAGTGTTATTGCTGCATAATTCCTTTTTGGAAAATTCAGGTTTTGTAATCCCAACCAAAACACAAAGCTCAGTATATATTCGAGAATTATTTTTTCGCATAAATACTGAGCTTTTTTTGTTTTATTCTATAATAGTATAATATGTGGAACCGTTGTTTATTAAGTGGAACCGTTGTTTATTAAGATTATAATCCGAACAGCTCGCGGTTTGTAACAAAGTGAATATCTTTTGCCTTTGAGACTATATCAAACAGCCGTTCAAGATGCTCATAGCAGCCGAACTCTGTACCGTAATCGAGCTCGTAGCTGTGCCCCCACATATAGAACACGGCGTCCTCCTCCCCCTTCGGAGCCTTGATGAACTCCCTGAGCAAGTCCTCGGCAAACGGGTCAAGCTGCCAACAGGTCGGCTGTATCATAAAACTGTTTTTGTCGAACGAAAAGCTTTGCGGCTTTTGCAGGTGACACACGTGTCTTGCATAGCGCACGCCGCTTTTTTTCAGAGCGTTGAGCACATTGTCGTTGAAGGTATCCTTTGGGAAAGCGTGGCCGACTACGCGGTAACCAAACAGCTCCGACAACCGCTCAACGTCGCGCGTTATCTCCTCAAAAGTTCCATCAGGCGTTAAGCCTGTCTGCACAAGATGATGGGTTCCGTGGCTTGCCACCTCTATATTCGGGTGAGAATAAAGCTTTTTTGCATCCTTTTCACTCAGAATAAAATGATCGATATACTCCTCAGGATTGGCTTCATCCTTAAAAGCCGCGCTTCTTCCCCTGCCTTCAACCAGCCTGATATAGCTCTTTTTGCCGAAAAGACCGCTGCTGAGGTTAAATGTGCCCTTTATGCCGTACTTTTCCATAAGCGCTATAACGCGGATATCTTGCTCGGTTCCGTCGTCATATGAAACCGTAAAAAACTTTTCTGCCATAATCAAACCGCCTTTGTATTAATCGGATTCAAGCTCAATAACGAAAACGCTTCCCTCGCCCTGCTTGCTCTGAGCGTAGCATCTGCCGCCGTGAAGTGCGGTGATCTGCTTTACAATAGCCAGTCCGAGCCCCGATGCTCCTTTGCCGCCGCGTTTGCGTGAGGTGTAGTATCTGTCCCAGATGACGTCAAGCTCCTCGGCAGGGATTCCCTTGCCGTAGTCAATGACTCTTAAAACTGCCTTGCCGCCTTCTTTGCTGAGCGTAACGGTAATCTTTTTGCTGTCGCCCGTGTGACGAACCGCGTTGTCGATTAGATTGTAAACCGCGCGCTCAAGCCTGCCGCTGTTGCCGTTTATGACGATGTTTTCATTGATTTCACGCTCTATTGTGCCGCCTTCGCGCTTGTAGAGCGACTCAAAGCTGTCGGCGACCTTATTTACAAGCCTGCCGAAATCAACAGCGACAAAGTCATCTGCCCTGCCCTCGGACTGCAGTTCGGAATACTCAATAATTTCATTTACAAGATCCGTAAGCCTGTCAGCCTCGCGGATGATAATTGCCGCGTCAGCCTTGCGCTGCTCTTCGTCGTCGCCCATATCGCTTATGCTCTCGGCGTAGCCCTTTATCATGGTGAGCGGTGTGCGCAAATCGTGCGATACGTTAGCGAGCAACTCGTTTTGGAAGCTCTTTGAACGTCTGAGCTTTTCCGAGGTTTCGTCAAGGGTCGAGTTGAGCTCGTCAAGCTCGGAACAGAATCCCTTTTTGAACCTGCTTGTCTGTCCCTCATCGCCCAGAGCCTTAGCCTTGTCGGACAGCTGTGAAACGGGCTTTGCAAATTTTTTGGCTATGAACCAAGCCAACACAAAGCCGATCACAAGCGAAAACGCCGTTACTATCGCCAGCTGGATTCTGATAATCGTTACGGTTGAGCCCACAGCATCAAGCGTTGTGCTGACATATAGTACTGATTTACCCTCGGCGCCGTTGTAGTCGATATACGCGCCGTAAACATACAGGCTGTCGGTTGAATACTCGGTTACGCCGCTTTCACTCGATTTAAGGCTGTCGAGAAAGCTGTTGTAGTTTTCGGGCAAGCTGCGGTAGCCGAGGTGCTTCTGCTTTTTGCCGAAGTCTTCCCTCTGACCCTGAGCTTCGCCGAAGCCCTCCTTCTGAGCTTCATTTTCGCCGTGCTTATGGGCGTTTTTGTATTCGTCGGAAATGTACAGCACATTGCCTTTTTCATCGGTAATAAATACCAGCAGCGTATTGCCGCGGGCAATTTCGTCAATAACCTCGGAGATATTATCCTTGCTTGAGTTTTTTACTATTTTTTCGGCTGCAGATTTGGTGTTGTAAATGAGCATTTGATTGTAAAAGCCCTGAAGAAATACCGTTTGAAGCACCCACAGCACCGAAAAGATTATCGCGGTAAAAAGCGCGAAATACAGCCAAAGCTTTATTTTAATTGATTTAACCTTCAAACTTATATCCCACTCCTCGAACAGTAGCTATACAGCCGCGCTTTTCGCCAAGCTTATTCCTAAGCAGCTTTATTTGCCAGTCAACAGTGCGGTCGTCGCCGAAGTAGTCGTAACCCCAAACCTCATTTAATATTTTGTCGCGCGAGAAAACAATGCCCCTGTTTTTAATCAGCAGCAAAAGGATATCGTACTCCTTGGCGGTAAGCTCCACCTTCTCACCGTCTACGCTTACGGTGTGGCCGAGAGTGTCAACCGTAATACCGCTGGATGAAAGTAGACTTTGTGAGCCCCCGCGCTTTTTATTGCGGCTGATAATGACCTTTATACGAGCCATAAGCTCTTTTGGCGAAAAAGGCTTTGTTACATAATCGTCAACACCGACCTCAAAGCCGAAAAGCTTGTCGTACTCGGTGCCGCGCGCCGATAGCATTAGAACGGGGATATCCTTGAAAGCGCGGATTTGCTTGCAGGCTGTAAAGCCGTCGGTGTCGGGCATCATTACATCCATTACTATAACATCAAAGTCGCCCTCGCGGCAAGCCTTGACCGCCTGACTGCCGTCCTCGACTCCTACTACCTCATAGCCATCACGCTGAGCGTATCTTGTTATTAGCGCTATAATGTCTGGCTCGTCGTCGGCAATAAGAATTCTCGGCATATCGCCACCTCCTTGTTTTATATGATTATTATACACGAAAACCGTTCCCTTGCATAGAGCAAGGGAACAATTTTTTGTTGCCGAACTATTTAATCAGGCATTTGATTATGATAATCAATGTCTGCCGTGACCTCCGCCCATTGAGCTGTTGGGATTTGAGAATTCCTGATCGAGCGCGTTTGCTACAGCCTCTATGATTGAGTTGCTGCTGAAGGTAGCGCCGCTTACAGTAGAAACGTCAATGCTCTGTGACGAGAGGATCTCACTTATTACGCCGCTTTCAGCTCTTGAGAAGAACGGATAGTCGTCCTGATATGATGTAACGGTGATGTCGGTGATAGCTCCGTTTTGTACGGTTACGGAAACGCTTGTTGTGCCGCGGAAGCCTGAACCCGAACCTGTGTATGTGCCGTCCGCAAAGCTGCCGTTTGAGGATTTGCTCTGCTGAGATTCGGTATCTCCCTCAAATGCGTTATTGTCCGAGTTTTCCTGAGCCTGAGTTTCCTGCTCGTCACCCGGCTCGGTCTGTGCTGCGGATCGGGTTTCCGAACTGCCGTTGCTCTGCTCAGCCTGTGTAGTTTCCTCCGCTTTGGTTGAACCCTGAATCAGCTGGTCGCCGAGGGCGTTTTCAACTGCGTTGATTATGACTTTGCTGCTGTAGGTCGCGCCGCTTACGGTATCTACATTGGTGCTCTGTGCTGCTAAAATAGAGGAAATCACGCTGCTTTGAGCTTTGTTGAAAAACTCTTTGTCGTCGCCTGTCGAGTCAACGGTAATGTCGGAAATAATGCCGTTTTCAACCTTAACGGTAACGGAGGTGGTACCGCGGAAGCCTGCGGCTGAACCTGTATAAGAGCCGTCTTTGAACCTGCCGTTTGTCGCCGAGAACGAAACAGAGATCGGAGCCTGAACGCTGACTGATGTTGTTTTGGCGGGCTGAAGGGTACCTGCGAAGGCCACGCCCGTGAGCGCTATCGCCGCGACGGTGCCTGTCACCGCGGGAATTGTATCCGCCTTGATGTTGCCTAACGCGCACACCGAGGAGCATTTCATGCAGTTTATGCACTCGCCCGAATTAACGCTGTCATACTTATAAAGGGGAATTGACATTGAGCATTTTCTGGTGCAGACTCTGCATCTGCCGCTGCACTGTGAGCTGTCGCGCTTGAGCTTAAATATGCGGAACCTTGAAGCGAGGGCAAACAGCGCGCCGAGCGGGCAAAGATATTTGCAGAAGAACCTTTCAACAAATAATGAGCCGATGATGATCACAAGCAAAAGCGCGCCGCCGATCGATAAGAACATAAGCTCGCTCGAAAAACCCTTAACGGGGCTTGTGTACATCCCGAAAACCGTCCACGGGCTCCAGACGGTGTCGCCGGGTATTGCGAACACCCAAACGCCGAATACAATGAACAGAAGCACTCCGTATTTGAGAAGCTTCAGCACTCTGTCGCCTTTCTGTGAAATAACGGGTCTGAACGGAATACGCTTTCCGAAGAACCAGAGCAAATCCTGCATTGCGCCGAATGAACAAATGAAGCCGCAGAAAAATCTTCCCCAGATAAATGTTATGAGGAATACGGCAAGCAACATAAAGATATTTGCCATTTGCTCAGAGAACTCAAAGGTGCCGCCTATAATCGATGTGAATATTGAGCCGATTGCCGAGAATACCGTGATAAAGAATCCCGGTATGAGTATGAACGCTATAAGCTGAATCACTGTGCGTATTACCTGCACAGGTGATATTTTACGTTTTGACTGTTGTTGATGCTTCATAATTACCTTCCTTTCAGCAAAAACTGAGCTGACCCGCCAGCCCGTTGGTTGTATATATTTTATTTTCTTTTGTAATAAACACGGCTTCTATTCCGCATATTCCTAAAAACCCCGCGGAGCTGTTCACACCTGACATAATCGCCGTTGTGCTTAATACGTCAAGCTCCTCGGCGCTGTCGCCTATCAGCGTCACCCCAGCCAAATCGCTCTCGGCTGGATATCCAGTTTTGGGATTGATTATGTGATGATATGTTTTGCCGCCAAGCGTAAAGCCCTGCTCGTAGAGTCCCGAGGAAACAACCGCCTTATTCTGAAGGCTGAGCGAGCCGAACGCCGTGCCCGTTTTTTCATACGGATTCTGAATACCGATTTTTCTGATCTCACCGATGGTTATCACCGTGCCTCCGAGGTTAATAATCGCTTCTTTAATATTCTCTTCAAGAAATATACCTCTCACCTCGTCAGCCACGCAGCCCTTTGCCACGGCGCCTAAGTCGATCGCCTGATTTTTTTGTCTGAGCATTACGGTTTTGTTTATTCTGTCAATTAAGATATCGCGGTAATCAGTAAGATGAAGGCGTTTTTTTATTTCATCTTTTGACGGAAGCGATTTTTCCGCTATGCTTTTTTTCCAGAGCATTGAAAGCGGATGAATCGTGATGTCAAACATGCCGTTAGTCTGCTTTGAATAAGAAACCGACCGTTCAATCAGCGTTAGTGTGTCATCGGACACCTTGACGGGACAAACTCCCGCGTTTTTGTTTATCTGACCGACCTCACTGGTTTCGTCAAATGCCGACAGTTTATTATGAAGCTCATTTACTCTGTTCTTTGCCTTTAAAAGAACGTCATCAAGCCCCTCCGAAAATACCGTAAGGGTGTTTACCGTGCCGAGCGCGAAAAACATTTTTTGTACCTTTGTCTGTACCATAGAAATCATCCTCGCCTTTTGATGTCACAAGTATATCAGGTGAATTTGGAACTTGTTAGGAAGGAGTTAGGAATCTATGTGGAATTTCCTACAAAAAAGCAGTGTGACGCTGCACCCAATCCCGCCTTTGGAAAGCCTTGTTTTAACGGAAACACCTGTGAAACGGCGTGGTCAAAACAAAGCAGTTTTCTATACAGTAAAAAACGCCGCGGAAACAAGCCCGCGGCGGATAAAACTGTTATTTGTTATTTAACGGCGTCCTTCATTGTCTTTACATACTCACCGATATACTTCGGGGCGTCCTTGCCGTGATGTTCAAGAAGCTTTACAACGGCGGAGCCGACAATAGCGCCGTCGGCGATACCGGCCATCTTTTTTGCCTGCTCCGGTGTCGAAATGCCGAAGCCAATCGCGCAGGGAACGTCGGTATTCTCGCGGATGATTTTTACGATCGACTGCAAATCTGTGCTGATCTCATTTCTGACGCCCGTAACGCCGAGACTCGATACAAGATAGATAAAGCCGTCAGCCTCTTTTGCTATCATGCTTACTCGGTTTTCCGAAGTAGGCGCGATAAGTGAAATCAAATCAACGCCGTATTTGCGGCAAATCGGCAAAAACTCGTCCTTTTCCTCATAGGGAATATCGGGAAGAATAATTCCGTCAATTCCGATTTCGGCGCAGGTTGAAATAAACCTTTCCGCCCCGTAAGAAAACACAACGTTAGCGTATGTCATAAACACCAGCGGAACCGTCACATCCTGACGCAAACCGCGAACAAACGAGAAAATCATGTCGGTGTTTACGCCGCCCTTTAGCGCGCGGATATTGGCGCCCTGAATAACGGGGCCTTCGGCTGTAGGGTCGGAGAATGGAATGCCAAGCTCAATTAAATCTGCTCCGTTTCTCGCCGCCTCTCTTACAGCCTCGGCGGTTGTAACAAGGTCGGGATCGCCGCAGGTGATAAACGGAATAAATGCCTTGCCGTTTTTAAAAGCGTTTTTGATATTACTCATAAATATCCTCCCCTCTGTATCGCGCGATCGCCGCGCAGTCCTTGTCGCCTCTGCCCGAAACGGTTACTACAATAATTTTGTCCTTATCCATTTGCGGCGCAATTTTCATAGCGTGAGCCAGCGCGTGAGATGATTCGATAGCGGGGATTATTCCCTCGGTTTTAGAAAGGTACTCAAAAGCCTCTACCGCCTCATCGTCGGTAATCGCAACATACTCGGCTCTGCCTATGTCGTAGAGGTGAGCGTGCTCGGGGCCTACGCCTGGATAGTCAAGTCCTGCCGAAATGGAGTATACGGGAGCAATCTGACCGTTTTCGTCCTGGCAGAAATACGACTTCATGCCGTGGAAAATGCCAAGTCTGCCTGTTGATATGGTAGCGGCTGTTTCAAAGGTGTCGATTCCCCTGCCTGCCGCCTCGCAGCCGATAAGGCGCACGCCCTCGTCGCCGATAAAGTTATAGAAGCTGCCGATAGCGTTGGAGCCGCCGCCTACGCAGGCAATAACCGCGTCGGGGAGTCTGCCTTCCTTTTCAAGCATTTGCTCCTTTATTTCCTTGGAAATTACCGCCTGAAAATCGCGCACGATCGTCGGGAACGGATGCGGCCCCATTACCGAGCCGAGGCAATAGTGGGTGTCGGAAATTCGTGTTGTCCACTCGCGCATAGCCTCGCTAACTGCGTCTTTAAGAGTAGCGGTTCCCGAAGTTACGGGAATTACCTCAGCGCCGAGGAGCCTCATTCTGTACACGTTAAGAGCCTGGCGTTTTGTGTCCTCCTCACCCATGAACACTACGCACTCCATGCCCATAAGAGCGGCGGCTGTAGCGGTGGCAACGCCGTGCTGACCCGCGCCCGTTTCGGCGATAAGGCGGGTTTTGCCCATCTTTTTAGCGAGGAGCGCCTGACCGAGAACGTTGTTGATTTTGTGAGCGCCCGTGTGGTTCAAGTCCTCGCGCTTTAAATAAATCTTTGCGCCGCAGAGATCCTTTGTCATCTTTTCGGCGTAGTATAATCTTGACGGTCTGCCCGCGTAATCATTGAGTAGCTCGGTAAGCTCACGGTTGAATTCTGGATCCGCTTTATAGTGATTGTAGGCTTGTTCAAGCTCGATAACGGCGTTCATCAGCGTTTCGGGAATGTACTGACCGCCGTGAACTCCAAAGCGTCCGTTTGGATTTGTCATACTTTTTCTTCCTTTCTTACTTCGGCAACAAACGCCGTCATTTTTTCGATGTCCTTTACTCCGTCGGTCTCAACGCCCGTGCTGACGTCTACCGCGTACGGCTGCAAGTTTTTGACCGCCTCGGCGACATTTTCGGGGTTGAGCCCGCCCGCTAAAAAATAGGGTCTTTTTATCTCTTTAAGCAGGCTCCAGTCAAACGCCCTACCCTCGCCCTTTCCGCCGTCGAGAAGAACATAATCCGCGCTCGACTGCTCGGCGCGCTTTACGTCGTCAATTGAGCGGATAACAAACGCCTTGATAATCGGCTTGTCGGTTATCTTGCGCAGCTTTTTGAGGTACTCTTCATCCTCGGAGCCGTGGAGCTGAACCACGTCTACAATGCCGAGGTTCATCATCGAGGCTACCATATCAAGGTCGTCGTCAAGAAAAACTCCTACCGCTTTAATGTCGGAGTTTAATTTACTTTTCAGCTCAGCAGCCTGCAAGTGACTTACTCGGCGCTTGCTTTTTTCGGCAAACACAAAGCCGATGTAGTCGGGCTTGAGGGCGTTAGCCGTTTCAATATCCTGTATGCGTGAAAGTCCGCACAGCTTTATCTTAGTCATATTCTTCCTCTCAGTTCGTTTAGCTTTTGCTTTTTGTCTTCTGCCCTCATCAGAGCTTCGCCGACCAAAACCGCGTCGGCTCCGATTTCACGCAGTATTTTAACATCCTCGGCGGTTTTTACTCCGCTTTCGGAAACAAAAATAACATCCTTTGGTATTATGCTTCTCAGGCGGCGGCTGTTTTCGGAATCCACCGTAAAGTCCTTTAAATTGCGATTGTTTACGCCGATTATCCTCGCTCCGGAATTAATTGCCGCCTGTACCTCCGTCTCGTTATGAGCCTCAACAAGCGCCGAAATACCGAGCTCGTCACAAACGCCCCTGTACTCGCTGAGCTGCTCTTCGGAAAGAATCGCCGCTATCAGAAGTACAGCCGACGCGCCAAGCAGCTTTGCCTCGTATATCATGTACTCATCAACGGTGAAGTCCTTGCGCAGACAGGGAATACCGACATTTGAGGCGATCTCGCGCAGGTACTCGTCACTTCCCAGAAACCACTTTGGCTCGGTGAGCACCGATATGCAGTCAGCGCCGGCAGTCTCGTATTCCTTTGCGATTTGCAGATACGGAAAATCGGGAGCGATCAAGCCCTTTGAGGGCGACGCCTTTTTGCACTCGCAGATAAAGGCTATGTCCTGCTTTTTGAGCGCTTTTTCAAAGGCGAAATCACCCTTTGGAAGCTGTAATGCCCACGCTCTTATTTCTTTTAAGGAAATTTTGTTCTTTGCCGCCTCTACCCTTTCACGGGCGTGAGCGGCGAGCTTATCCAAAATATTCATCACTCATTCTCCGGACGGTTGCTGACCTCAATAAGCTTTTCAAGCGTCTTGGCTGCATTGCCCGAGTCAATAAGCTCCGCGGCAAGTTTTACGCCGTCCTTAAGGCTTTGAGCCTTGCCTGCGATATACAGCGCCGCGCCAGCGTTAAGCAGAACGGCGTTGCGCTTGTGACCTTTTTTGCCGTTGAGGATATCGCGCGTTATCTGAGCGTTGTCCTGAGGCGAGCCGCCCTTTAAATCGTCCTTTAAGCAGCGCTCAAAGCCGAAGTCCTCGGGCTTGATGACATATGACTTGAACCAGCCGTCCTTGATTTCACATACCTTTGTAGACGAGCTGAGAGAGATTTCATCGAGCTTGTCCTGACCGTAGACTACCATTCCGCGCTTGATTCCAAGGCTGATAAGAACCTGAGCAAGCGGCTCAACAAGATACTCGTCGTAAACGCCTAAAAGCTGCATTGAGGGCGAAGCAGGGTTGGTGAGCGGCCCTAAAATATTAAACACTGTTCTGAAGCCCAGCTCGCGGCGGATAGCGCCTACATATTTCATCGAAGTATGGTATTTCTGCGCAAAGAAGAAGCACATTCCCACCTCGTTTAAAAGCTCAACGCACTTTTCGGGGCTTTGGTTTATATTTACTCCGAGAGCCTCAAGGCAGTCGGCTGTTCCGCTGTTTGAGGATGCCGCGCGGTTGCCGTGCTTTGCAACCTTTACGCCGCCTGCCGCGGAAACAATAGCCGCGGTGGTTGAGATGTTGAAGCTCTTTGCGTTATCTCCGCCCGTGCCTACGATTTCAAGCACATCCATGCCTGTTTCTACCTTGGTGGCGTGGTCGCGCATTGCGGCGGCGCAGCCGGCTATTTCATCGGTGGTTTCCGCCTTTGCGCTCTTTGTTGACAGCGCTGAAAGAAACGCCGCGTTCTGAGTAGGCGTGGTCTCGCCGTTCATTATCTCATTCATTACGGCGTAGGCTTCATCATATGTCAAGTCCTCTTTGTTTACGATTTTGACAATTGCTTCTTTAATCATGATTATCTTCCTTTCTATAACCCAATTTACCCTTTTATAAAATTATATAACATTGTTCTGCCGTCAGGCGTCATTATTGATTCGGGATGGAACTGCACCCCGAAAATCGGGTATTCCGTATGCTGAACAGCCATAACCTCGCCGTCGGCGGTTTTTGCTGTAACGCGCAGACAGTTAGGGAGCGTGGCTTCATCCACAGCCAGCGAATGATAGCGCGCGACCTTAGCCTGAGTTGGGCAATTCTTAAACAGCGAACAGTTAATGTCAAGATCAGCCGTACTCTGCTTGCCATGCATGAGCCGCTTTGCGTAGGTTACGGTTGCGCCGTATGCCGCGCAGATCGCCTGATGTCCCAGGCAAACGCCCAAAATAGGGATCTCGCCGCCGAGACGTTTTGCCGCTTCGATTATAACACCCGCGTCCTCAGGTCTGCCGGGACCGGGTGAGAGAATTATCCTGTCGGGCTTTAGGACACGGATCTCATCCACCGTAAGCTCGTCGTTGCGGATAACCTTTATGTCGGGATCTATTTCCCCTATCAGCTGATAAAGGTTATATGAAAAGCTGTCGTAATTATCAATAAGTAAAATCATAACTCAGCCTCCTGTGCCAACTCAAGCGCGTGTAAGGATGACTTTGCCTTGTTGAGGCATTCCTCAAATTCCTTTTCGGGGTTTGAGTCGGCAACGATGCCCGCTCCGCTTCTTACAAACACCTTGCCGTTCTTTTTGTAGGCTATTCTGATTGCTATGCAGGTGTCCATGTTGCCGGTAAAGTCGATATATCCTATAGCGCCGCCGTAGATTCCGCGCTTGTTGTTTTCAAGCTCGCCGATGAGCTGACAGGCGCGTATCTTGGGAGCGCCCGAAAGCGTGCCTGCCGGGAGCACCGCCTCAATGGCGTCGAGGGCGTCTTTGTCGTCCCTTATTTCACCGCGCACGGTTGAGCCTATATGCATAACGTGAGAGTAACGCTCAATTGAATGGAGCTTTTCCACCTCTACGGTGCCGAACTTGCTGATTTTTCCGAGGTCGTTGCGCCCCAAATCAACCAGCATATTGTGCTCGGCAAGCTCCTTTTCATCGGCAAGAAGCTCCTGCTCCAGCGCCAAATCCTCTTTTTCCGTCATTCCTCTGGGGCGTGTGCCTGCGAGAGGAAACGTGTGGAGAACGCCGTTTTCAAGCTTTACTAAAGTTTCGGGTGAAGCGCCCGCGACCTCTACGTCGGTGCCCGAAAAGTAAAACATATACGGAGAAGGATTGATTGTCCGCAGCGTTCTGTAGGTATTGAGCAGGCTGCCCTCAAACGGAGCGCTCAGGCGGTTTGACAGCACGATCTGAAAGATGTCGCCCTCGCGGATATGGCGCTTGGCTCGCTCAACCATTGCGCAGTACTGCTCCTTGTTGAAAAGCGGAGTTACCTCACCCCCCAGCCTGCCTGGCTTTTCATCGGATTTTTTGCCGTTTTTAAGTAGGTCTGCAAGCCTTTCAAGCTCACTAACCGCCTCCGGATAACCGTTATCTATGTCGCTGAGCTTCATGTTTACAATAAGAATTATTTTCTGCTTTACGTTGTCAAAGGCAATCACCTTATCAAAAAGCATTAGGTCAACGTCCTTGAAAGCCTCGGTGTCCTCTGCCACGCACCTGACTTTCGGCTCGCTGTAGCCGAGGTAATCATAGGAAAAATATCCCACAAGGCCGCCCGTAAACGGAGGAAGGCTTTGAAACCTCGGGCTTTTGTATGAAGCAAGAAGTGTTCTCAGATACTCGGACGGATTGTCGGTTTTATGCTCGGCGCCGCCCGCTTTCAGAACGCCGTCAATGCAGGTGATATCAAGCACCGGATCAAAACCCAGGAAGGTGTAGCGTCCCCATCGGTCGTTTGCCTGAGCGGACTCAAGCATATAGCAGTGGGACGAAACATTTTTAAGAATCCGCATCGTTTCGATCGGCGTGGTAAAGTCCGAGAGTATCTCACAGCTCAGCGGCACAACGTCGTATTTGCGCTGAGCGGCTATCTCTTTTACCTCTTTTAAGCTTGGGAAAACCTGCATATCAATACCTCCGAATCGGCTTTAGAAAACGAAAAAACGCCCTCAACAAAGCCAGTTTGCTCTGTTAAGGACGAATAAATAGCTTATCCGCGGTGCCACCTTAATTCACGGTATGACCGTGCTCTTAGCAGGATACCAACATATCCCCGGCAAATTACGTCTGCCTTCAACGTCGCAGAATACTCCGGTAAACCCGTTTGACTGCGCCCTCGGCGGCCCATTTGACAACTTGTTTCTCACCTGATTCTCAGCTGCGCAGGCTCTCTGTAGAGGCATGATTGCCTTTATTTCCGCTTCATCGGTTTAGTTTATTAAATTATTTGAATTATAACACCCGATCAGGTAATTGTCAAGGCTTTTTTGCTTATCTTCTATTTCCCTTCGATTTTATATCCGCGCTTTATTACGGTTTTAATGAGCTTTCCGTTTGAGCCGAGCGATTTCCTCAGGTTGCGCATGTGGGTATCGAGCAGGCGTTCGTCGGCGCCGCTGTTGTAACCCCACACCATATCGACCAGCTTTTCACGGCTGATAACACTTCCTTTATTCTCTAAAAGAACTTTAAGAATAGTGTATTCCTTTGCCGTCAGCTTTACCTCCTCGCCGCCGCTTATAACGGTTCCGTTGTTTGGGTTGAGCGATAAATCCTCTACGCTGAAAACCTTTGAGCGCACCAAGCCCTTTGAACGCTTTATAAGCGCATTCACCTTTTCATACAGCACGGGAAGCGGAAACGGCTTTACAACGTAATCGTCGCAGCCGAGCGCGTAGCCGTTGAGCATATCCAACTCATCGGTTCTGGCGGTAATGAAGATGATCGGCACGTCGCTTTCTCTGCGTATCTCTCTGCAAATCTCAAAGCCGTCAAGCTCGGGCAGCATAACGTCAAGCAGCAGACAGTCATAAAAATTTTCATACGCCTTTTCAAGCCCTTCCTCACCGTTTTCGGCGATCTCAATTGAAAAGGCTCCCTTTTCCTTTTTGGTAAAGTAATTCGAAATTAACGCCTGAATGTTTTTGTCGTCCTCAACAAGCAAAACCCGGTACATAGACATCCCTCTTTAATGATTATGAATATATTATAAATGATTCATCTGAAAATGACAATATATTTTTTAAACATCTTGACACAACAGCCGGAATTAGATATTATTCTATTAAAAACTGACAATCGGAAAGGAAATGCATATGATTGATTCACTTTTTAACGAGCTTGCTTCTCTTGAACAGGTTGAGGCTATTGCTCTCGGCGGCTCGAGGTCGGGCGAAAACTATGACGAAAAATCGGATTATGACGTTTATTTGTATATCACCGCTCCAATAAGCGAGGACACAAGGCGCGCGATTCTTGAAAAATACTGCGGCTACATGGAAATCGGCAACCACTACTGGGAATATGAGGACAACTGCGTGCTTAAAAAAGGCGTTGATATAGACATTCTGTACCGCGATCTCGACGCATTTGGTGAAGATGTATCAAGCGTGGTCGAAAAGCATGAACCGCGCAACGGCTACACCACCTGCATGTGGCATAATCTTATTACCTGCAAAATCATCTGCGATAAAAACGGAAGGCTTCAAAAAATGAAAGACCGCTTTTCGGTGCCGTATCCCGAAGAGCTTTGCAAAAATATTATTGAGAGAAACACAAACCTTTTATATGCCGCAATGCCCGCGTACTCGCTTCAGATAAAAAAGGCATGCTCACGGCTTGACAGGGTAAGTATCGTTCACAGAACAGCGGCGTTTCTGGAATCGTATTTTGACGTAATTTTCGCTCTTAACAGGCTTACCCACCCGGGCGAAAAGCGGCTTGTGCCGCTCTGCAAGCAGAACTGCGCCGTTCTTCCCGAGAACTTTGAGGAAAACCTGAACACGCTGTTTTATGACATGTCGGCAAACACCGACAAAATAAGCGATGATATCGATTTGATAATAGAAGAGCTGAAAAAGATAACAAAGTAACAGAAAAATCAGGCTGCGCTCAGTTACGGGCACAGCCTGAATCTTATTTTGCAAAGCTTATGCTCTGCTCAAATGTTTTTCTGAATTGTCCGTCCAATTCAGGGTCGCATACAAGGAACCAGATACGGGCGTATTCGTCATCAGAGTATGAATTTCCGCAAGCCGCTAATGATAATATGCTAACTGCGGAAAGCAATAACGCAAATACTTTCTTCATTATATTAATTCTCCAATAGTATATTCAACC
>ONCY01000024.1 GCA_900316435.1 uncultured Eubacteriales bacterium
CAGTGAAAGTGATAAAAAAACCTTTGCTTCCGGCGATTTGCTCAGCACGGAAAACGCAAAGACAATAGCAACCGGCGGAACCGTTACAGGCGGCAAATACAAATATCTCTCCGCTCCTATTGATAACACCAAGTATAACGACAAGAACCGTCTGAATAAATCGTTGGTATTCACCAATACCGAGTCGGTTCGTCAACTTGTGCTCTGCGCTTACTATTATGTATATAATGTAAAAACAGACGAGATAGAAATGACAGATCCCGTATACTTCTATTTATACGACATCGGCAACGCTATTGTAAAAGAAAGCTAAGGGGGGATATTATGCAGGAAAAATATAACAGAACCGACCTTGTAATAACTGAATTCGACATGGAGGACGTAATAACTACCAGCGGCCCCGAGGGAGGTATCGGCAACGACAATAACAGCGATAGTCCGTTTACGTTGTGATAAATAAGATTTTTAGGGCGGCAGCGATGCCGCCCTTTTGCTTTTGTTCGATTATGAAAAATTGCAAAAAATGTTGTTTTTTATACTTTACAAATATAACAGTATGGTTTATAATATCATTGTATAGATAACACAAAAAGTCAGATGAAAAATTTTGATTTTTTATTAAAACGGAGGGTAAGGTATGCTTTGTAATAATTGTCACAGCAGTAACGCGGCAGGCGCAAAGTTCTGCGCTGTGTGCGGTGCTTCTTTGCAGGATGATTATCAGCAGGGATATCAGCGGGAATCTCAGCAGGGATATCAGGAGGATACCGAAAAAGCCTACAGTTATGACGACGGTTTCAGCTCAAACCGCGGTCAAATGGCTGAGGAGCGCCATGATTATGAGTATTATCCCGATGATAGCAATTACGGAAATAACAGCGGCTACGAAAACAATGCCTACGGCAACAGCGGCTACAATAACAACGGTTACAACGGCGGCTACAATAACAACGGTTACAACGGCGGCTATAACAATAACGGCTATAACGGCTACAACAACGGCTACGGCGGCTACAATAACGGCTATAACAATAACCAAATCTACGGCTACAACAACGGCTACGGCGGCTACAATCAGCCTTCAACGCTAAGACAAAATCAAAGGTCTGTAGGCGCAATCATTATCTATATGATTAGCGGCGTTCTTGGTCTGCTCGGCATGCTTATGACCGTTTTGCCCAGCTTTGACAGCGTTAAGCTGCTCGGCAATTACAGCTCATATGCTTCGTCAAGCAGCGACCGTTACAACAATGTATTTGATATCGTCAAAAAGTACTTTGACGGCAACGGCCTTACTAAATCGGACTCTCAGGTAACCGCTATAATCATTCTTGTTATGTTTGTTACGCCTATGGTATTCCAACTTATTTGGGCTATACTCTCGTTCTGCCGCAGCAGGGGAGCGGGCTCGATAGGAATGGTAGGCTCTATAATCTATCTTTCCGTGGCTTCATACTGGATGCTTTTCCTGCGCAACGAGCTTGCTATAGGTAAATATTTTATCTCCGGACATACATCCAAGAGTCTCAGCGACAGCATAAAGGTGCTTGGTGTAAAATACTCCAACGCGGTCACGATCGTGCCGTACCTGATGGTGGTGTTCGGAGTTGCGGGAATTGTATTCTCCGCAATCCAAATCGCTAAACGCGACAGAGTAAGATAGGTGGTCGGTATATGTCAGTTCAAAGTAAAAAAAAGCAGAATAGTCAGCCCGAGGTAAAGCTGACTCGCGTGCAGAAGAATCTCCGCTTGGTTACCATGCTTAACATAATTCTGGGAATGCTGAGTATTTTTATTCCGCTTATTCCAACGGCGTCGGTCGAAACCCAGGGCAACCACACTGTTCTATACAGCCTAATGGGCGCGGTCAGTCATGACGTCGGCAGCGAAACCTTCCGTGAGGACGCGTTCGCGCTGATAGTTGTGTTCGTAATAGCCGCGGTGTTCATGGCGGTCGGCTGTATCAACGCGTACAATCAGCTGCGCTCGGCAATGCTGTTTACAATGGTTTCATCGCTTCTCTGCATAATATTTATGATAATGTGGTATCAGCTTGGCGACGCCGGAGCTGCAAGCGCAATGGCTGAAAAGCCCGCGTCGGATGTTTACCAAACCTCGATCATTCCGGTTGTTATTATTATTTTTGCGCTGGGAACCTTTGTGACCTCGGTTATGGCGCTTATTTACAACTCGATGGATATCCCGAGAAAACAAGGCACTATCAGCCGCTGAACGGCTGTAAAATATAATAAAGATTAAGGAGATGTATTTATGTTCTGTCCAAAATGTGGAACACAAAACAATGATTACAACATCAACTGCGTTAATTGCGGCGCTCCTTTGAGCCCCAATCAGCAGCAAAACGGCTATTCTCAGCCGCAGTACGGCTACGCTCAGCCCCAGTACGGCTATACGCAGCCCCAGCCTGTGAACGCGCTCAACGGCCCTAAGCCCAACGTGCTTTATATCATCGCGGGCGTAATGGCGGCGCTTCAGGTGCTTATGTTCTTTTTGCCGCACCTATCCTCAAAAGCGGGCAAGGTATTTATGCCTGTTCAGCTATTCGGCGGAGCAAAGGCTTTAAGCAGCTTCGGAGCAACAAAAGACGCCGCAAACATTGTCGGCGGATTTATGTTCTTCTTCGTTATCGTTGTAGCGCTTGAGATCGCATGGGCAATTTTGTCCTTTATGAAAAAAAGACCTGCCGGTATCTTCGGCGTAGTTGCCTGCGCGGTCGGCTTCTTCGTTCACATGATTTGGATGATAGCTATGGGCGCTGCTTCAAGCCCCACCTATATTACCATGATGCCTTTCCCGATTTTCATGTTCTTCCTTTCAATTGCGGGAATCCCTGTTTCAATTGTTCAGATCGTAAAGAAAAAATATTATTAATCAAAGCATCACTTGAGAATACATGATCTCAGGCGGTTTTCATCCGTTTGAAACGGTTTGAAAGCCGCCTTTTAGTTTTTTAAAAAGGAGGACATTATGTTTTGTGAAAAATGCGGAAAGCAAAATGCTGACGGAGTTCAGTTCTGCGCGTCATGCGGCGCTCCGCTGAGAACGGGCGTTCAATATCAGCCTCCTCAGGGCTATACGCTCAAAAGGCGCAGGGACATTACAAAAACCTCGTGGATTTTTATGCTGATAAACGCGGGCTTCGGCTTGCTTGTAATGCTTCTGCCGCTTTTGCCGCTCACGGCTAAGACGGCAAGAAATGTTTTCAGCGAAAAGGCTACGCTGATTTCAATCGCCTACAACATGGGAAGCAAGGGCTTCCAGACCAGCGGAACCATTTTACTGTCCGTTTACATTTGCTCAATGGCCGCTATTGCCGCGGGAATTGTGTTTGCGATTCTCCGCTTTAAGGGTTCGGCGTTCTGCATTCTTGCAGGCAGCCTTTATCCGCTGATTTACTCGTTCTGCCTTGTCAGAACCATGCTTGGCGTCAAGGATTGCCCCGACAGGGCAAACTCGCTGTGCTATTTTTATTTCATTGCGTGCATTGCCGCTATTATCTTTTCGGCTGTATCTCTAAGCAAATATAAAACGCAGGATTAATATGGTTTATAAAAAAGCGTGCTTCGGCGCGCTTTTTTTCTTTATTTCGGGCTTTACTTTTTTCGCCCTTTGTTGTATAATATACGTTACGGATTGTGGAGCGGTATGTCTGCTCCCCGAAAAAGGAGGGAACGACACAATGATCAGCGGCGCTGAAATCATGGTAAAATGTCTTGAAGCGGAGGGTGTTAAGGTCGTCTTCGGTTATCCCGGCGCGACGATTTGTCCGTTTTACGACAGCTTATATGATTCCTCAATAAAGCACGTTCTGGTGCGTCAGGAGCAGAACGCGGCGCACGCGGCAAGCGGCTATTCGCGCTGCAGCGGATTGCCCGGCGTTTGTGTGGCTACCTCGGGCCCCGGAGCTACAAACCTTATTACCGGAATTGCCACCGCATACGCGGATTCGGTTCCGATGATTGCAATTACAGGTCAGGTCAAAAGCGACCTGCTTGGCAGGGACGTATTTCAGGAGGCTGACATTACGGGCGCGTGCGAGCCGTTTGTAAAGCACAGCTACCTTGTCAGCAGAACCGAGGACTTGCCCCGAATCTTCAAGGAGGCTTTCCACATAGCCTCAACAGGCAGAAAAGGCCCTGTTTTAATCGATATTCCGATGGATATTCAGCAGAATGAGATCGAGAGCTTTGAATATCCCGAAACCGTAAATATTATCGGCTACAAGCCAAACACGCGCGGTCATGCCGTTCAGGTAAAGCGCGCTGTAGAGGCTATCAGAAATAGCCGCAGACCGCTTATTGTTTCGGGAGGAGGCGTGCTCAGCTCGGGCGTTAAGCTTAAATTCCAGGCGTTTGCCGACAAGACCAAAATCCCCGTTATTTCAACAATGATGGGTATCGGCGTAATGCCCAGCGACCATGAGATGTACCTCGGAATGCTCGGCACCCACGGCAAGCCCGTGGCTAACCGCGCTTTGCACGACGCTGATCTGGTTATCGTTTGCGGCGCTCGTTTAGGCGACCGTGCCGTAGCGGCGCCCGACCAGATGAGCGAAAATACGACGGTCATTCACATCGACATCGACCCCGCCGAAATCGGCAAGAACGTTAAAACCGAGATCCCGATCGTAGGCGATATGAAAAACGTGCTTAACATGCTGATTGACGAAATCGGCGACTACGTTGTCCCCAACCAGTGGCAGGAGACCGTAAAGGGCTGGAAAAAGAGCTTTTTCCGCACCGCTCCAAAGTTTGACGGCTTTGTTGAGCCGCGCGCGCTCGTTGCTCAGCTCAGCTCAATGCTCAGAAGCAAGGCGATTCTTGTTGCCGACGTTGGACAGAACCAGATTTGGTGCGCCAATAACTTTATGATCCGCGAGGGCAGGTTTCTCACCACGGGCGGCATGGGTACAATGGGCTACTCAATTCCCGCCGCAGTGGGAGTTAAATTTGCAAGACCTACGCGCGACGTTGTAGTTGTGTGCGGCGACGGCAGCTTCCAGATGGGCATGAACGAGCTTGCGACAATTGTAGGCAACAACCTGGCTATTAAAATCATAATCATGCGCAACCACCGTCTGGGCATGGTGCGCGAGCTTCAGGATGTTCACTACAACAAGCGTCACTCGGGCACTATCCTCAGCGGCGACCCCGATTTTCAGAAGCTTGCGGAGGCTTATGGCATAGACCACGCCGAGGCAAACTCAAACGAAGAAGCCGAGGAGATCATAAAGGGAATGGTGAAGTCGGACAAGCCGTTTATCCTTGTCTGCAACGTCTATCCCGACACTCCGTCGATATGAGGTGATAGAATGCAGTATACATTATCAGTTTTGGTAGAGAACCACGCGGGCGTGCTCTCGAAAATTTCAGGGCTGTTTTCGCGCCGCGGCTTTAATATTGACTCTCTTGCCGTCGGCGTTACAAATAATCCCGCAGTGTCGCGGATCACAATTGTCGCAAACGGCGACGAGTATGTTGTTGAGCAGCTTGAAAAGCAGCTTAACAAGGTTATTCCCGTAATCAAGGTTAAGCGCCTTGCAGAGGGCGAGTTTATCAGCCGCGAGCTGATTCTCATTAAGGTTCACTGCGCCGCTTCAAAGCGCGCCGAGATCATTAAGACCGCCGAGATTATGCAGGCTAAAATCGTAGACGTGGCTCCAAGCTGCGTTACGGTGGAGTATTGCGAGTGCACCAACCGTGTTGAAACGCTTATTGACTTGCTCAGACCTTACGGCATACGCGAAATCGTGCGTACGGGCACGGTGGCAATTGACAGGGGAAATACAGCTTTGTCTGTATAAATAAACAATTGGCTGTAGGGGCGGGCATTACCCGCCCGCAGGCTTACCGCCTGAGTTGATTTCAGACAGACGGGCAATGCACGCACCTACAACTGACTTATAAAACAGGAGGAAATAAAAATGAAAGACTACAGAGAAAACATGAAGGCACCGATTTATTATCAGAGCGATTGCAACCTTTCGCTTCTTGACGGCAAAACAATCGCAATCATCGGCTACGGCAGTCAGGGTCACGCTCACGCGCTGAACCTTAAGGAATCAGGCTGCAACGTAATTATCGGTCTTTACAAGGGCAGCAAGTCCTGGGCAAAGGCTGAGGCGCAGGGCTTTGAGGTTTACACCGCTGCCGAGGCTGCCAAGAAGGCTGACATCATCATGATCCTTATCAACGATGAAAAGCAGGCTGCTATGTACAAGGCTGACATCGAGCCCAACCTCGAGGCAGGCAACATGCTTATGTTCGCTCACGGCTTTGCTATCCACTTCGGTCAGATCGTTCCGCCCGCTGACGTTGACGTTACAATGATCGCGCCCAAGGGTCCGGGTCACACCGTAAGAAGCGAGTATCAGGTAGGCAAGGGCGTTCCCTGTCTGGTAGCTGTTTATCAGGACGCTACAGGTCAGGCTAAGGAGAAGGCTTTAGCTTACGCTCTTGGTATCGGCGGCGCTCGTGCAGGTGTTCTTGAGACCACTTTCAGAACCGAGACCGAGACCGACCTCTTCGGCGAGCAGGCTGTTCTTTGCGGCGGCGTTTGCGCTCTTATGCAGGCAGGCTTTGAGACTCTCTGCGAGGCAGGATACGATCCCAGAAACGCTTACTTCGAGTGCATTCACGAGATGAAGCTCATCGTTGATCTTATTTATCAGTCGGGCTTTGCAGGCATGAGATATTCTATCTCCAACACCGCTGAGTACGGCGACTACATCACAGGTCCCAAGATCATCACCGACGACACCAAAAAGGCTATGAAGAAGGTTCTTTCCGACATTCAGGACGGTTCCTTTGCCAAGGAGTTCCTGCTTGATATGTCAGCAGGCGGCCAGGCTCACTTCCGCGCAATGCGCAAGCTCGCTTCCGAAGCTCCTGCTGAGAAGATCGGTGAGGAAGTAAGAAAGCTCTACAGCTGGTCTGACGAGGATAAGCTCATCAACAACTAAGCCGCCGAGCGGGAACGTGACGTTCCATCCGGCGCGCCTTTGGAGAAAATTATTTAACAAAAACGTTTCTGCAACGGCGCATCCAAACTCGCGGGTCCGGAAGTTTTGAATATTGCTAACATCTGATTCGCGTACTGTCCGTCGGCTCATCCGACCGGCGTGTCAAAGTGTTTTATTAATATTTTCGGGGGCGTGTTATCGAAAACATGCCCCCGTTATTGTAGGTGAACTATGGATAAAAATATGATTGCCCGCATTAACGAGCTGGCAAAAAAGAAAAAGACCGTCGGGCTGACCGCCGCCGAGCAGGAGGAGCAGAAAAAGCTCTATAAAATATACCTCGGCGAGATACGTCAGCAGTTCTCTCAGACGCTCGACAACGTAAGCGTTGAGGAGAAGGATGGCAAGGTCGTGCCTTTTAAAAAGGCGTTTAAGAATGAATAACGGCATATAAAAACCGCTGCGAATTTGCAGCGGTTTTTTTACTCTAAATTTTTAACCTTTGATTCTGAGCAGTCTTGCGGTGTAGAGCACGCAGACTACGCAAACGCCTGTGTCCGCGAGAACCGACATCCACATCTGCGCCATGCCGAAGAACGCCAAAACAATTACCGCCGCCTTTACCGCAAGGGCAAAGATTATGTTGGTGCGGATTGTGTTTATTGTTTTGCGCGCGAGCCTTATCGCTTTAGGGAGCGCGGTTAAGTCGCCCGAGGACAGCACAGCGTCCGCGGCTTCGATTGCCGCCTCGCTGCCGAGTCCCATGGCTATTCCGCATTCGCTTTTGCTCAGTACCGGCGCGTCGTTTATTCCGTCGCCCACAAAGCAGACCGTGGAGCCGTCCTCCTGAATTTTAGTAATTTCATCAAGCTTATCCTGCGGCATTAGCTCGGCTCGGTATTCAATGTTTCCGAGCTGTTTTTGAGTCTGCGCGGCGTTCTGCTGTGCGTCGCCCGTAAGCATTAGCCTGCGACTTATTCTCAGCTTGCCGAGCTGACTGAGCACGTCCTTCGCCTCGGCTCTGAGAGCGTCGCTGATTTCAAGCGCGCCTATGAGCTGCCCGCCATAAATAAGATAAACCGCGTTTTTATCCTTAAGCTCCTCGGGAACGCTTTGATTCAGAAGCTTTGAGTTGCCGCAGGCTATTTGCTTTCCGTTGTAAACAGCCGAGGTGCCGCAGCCTGCTACTTCCCTGTAATTGTTGAGCGTTAGTTCATCCTGACTGTTCTTTTCCTTTATCGCCATGGCTATTGGGTGAGAGGAGTATTTTTCACACGCTGCGGCAAGAGAAAGCACCTCTTTTTCGGAGAAACCGTTGTAAGTGTAAACGTTTGACACCGTTATCTTGCCTGTTGTGAGGGTTCCCGTCTTATCAAAAACAAACGCGTCGGCTTTTGCAAGCGCTTCAAGGTATTTGCCGCCCTTAATCAGCACGCCCATGCGCGAGGCCGCGCCGATCCCCGCAAAGTAGGCGAGAGGCACCGAAATTACAATTGCGCACGGACAGCTTGCAACAAGTACTACGAGCGCGCGGTAAATCCAACGGGAAAAGCTGCCAAACCCAAGCAGCGGCGGCAATAAAGCAATCAAAAACGCAAGCCCCACAACAATAGGGGTGTAGATGTTAGCAAACCGCGTAATCAGCTTTTCGCGCTGTCCCTTCTGGGCGGCGGCGTCCTCAACAAGCCGCAAAATTCTTGTAGCCGTGCTGTCGCCGAACTCCTTGGTCGTTTTAAGCGTCAGCAGGCCTTCACCGTTCATAGAGCCGCTGAGTACCTTGCTGCCCTCGCTTACGCTTTGCGGCAGGCTTTCGCCCGTCAGCGCCGATACGTCGAGCAATGAGCTGCCCTTGATTACAACGCCGTCGAGTGGAATCCGCTCATGCGGTTTAATAAGTATAGTTGACCCGATTTCTACGCTGTCGGCAGGTACGGTTTTCTCGCTTCCGTTTTCAATCAAGGTAGCGGTGTCGGGGCGTATTTTGCTGAGCTTTTCAATATCGCGCCTGCTTTTTCCGACCGCCAAATCCTCGATGAACTCGCCGATTGAAAAGAGAATAGTCACCATAGCAGCCTCGACGTACTCGCCAAGGCAGAACGCCGCGATAACCGCGATCGTTATCAATACGGTTTCCTCAATGCGCAGCCTGAACGCGTTTTTTAAGCCCTTTAAAAAAACGTCGTAGCCCGCAGCAAGCGTTGCCGCAAGGCTCAGGGCGAACACTGTCCAATGAGCCGCTGTACTGTCCGATAAGATGTGCAAAACAAGCGCCGCAGCGCCGAGAGCAATTGAAGAAATAAGCAGAATGTTCTTGACTTTGCCGCTTTCGCCGTGCTCATGCTCATGGTCGTGACCGCAGCAGTCGCCGTGACAGTGTTCGTGATGTTCATGCTCGTGATGAGAATGTTCCTTATACGGCTTGACTTTCACGCCGTCCTCAATGCTGTCGCAGATTGACTGAACCTGCACAACGAGGTTTTCGGAATTATGCTCAAAGCTGAGCTTTTTGGTGGCAAAGTTGAAGCTTACCTTTTCAAAGCCCTCGGTTTCGGAGATTTTGGTCTCGATTTTTGAAGCGCAGTGGGCGCAGTTGAGATTTTCAAGTAAAAGTTCATGCTTCATAAAATCACTCCGTGTCGGGAACGCATTCGATGTATGTCAGCGGAAACGAAGCGTCAGCGGTTATTTTCTTTGTTACTCGCCAGCCGTTGGCTTGCAGAAAATCCGCATATTGTTCGGGAGTCCATTTGTGCTCCGCCTTAAAGCCGACTGCTTTCAGCAGCTTTGAAAGCGCTTTACGGCGGCGGTTCATTGCGCCATGGGTGTAGGTTGGCGCGATAAGTAAGCCGCCGGGCTTTAAAACTCTGCGTATTTCGCTTAGGGCAAGCTCAGGCTGCGGCATAACATGCAGGGCGTTTGAGATTATAACTGCGTCAAACTCGCTGTCTGAAAACTTAAGGCTGCACGCGTCCTGCACCAAAAAGGTCACATTTGAGGGTACTTTCTGTTTTTTTGCCTGTGCAATCATTTTTTCGGAAAAGTCTGTGGCTATAATTCTCTTTGCACAGTCAGCGACATTCAGCGCGACAATTCCCGTTCCTGTCGCAAGCTCAAGCACAAGCTTGCCCTTTATGGCAGGTCGAATCAAGGCGTACATATACTCATAAGCTTTTCTGTCGGATTTGCGCGAAAGATTATAAAACGGCGCAAACTTATCCCACTTTTTGCTGTCCATGTTATCCCTCCATAATATGATCCATGCCCATTTCGATGATTTTCTTTACATGGTCGTCGTCAAGGGAATAGTACATCTGCTTGCCCTCGCGGCGCACGCGCACCAGTTTGTTCTGCCGCAGTACGCGGAGCTGGTGCGAGATTGTGCTCTGCTCCATTCCGAGCGCTTCGGCAAGCTCCATTACGGGCATCTCGCAGTCAGACAGAGTAACCATTACGCGCAGGCGGGTAGAGTCGCCGAAAACCTTAAAAAGGTCAGCCAGCTCAAACAATATCTCAATATCGGGAATACTTTTTTTATCCATATAAACCACCTCGGTGAAAAAACTGAACATGTGAATAACTGTTCATATGTTAGCTTGATTATAGCATACCTATAAAGAGATGTCAAGGGGAAATCAATAAAAAACGGACGCGCCAAAAAAGCACGTCCGCTGTTTGTAAATTTGCTATTTACTTTAAAGCCGCGATAGCCGCTTCAATCATCGCAATTTTCTCGCGCTCCTTGGCTGCCTTCTGTTTAACGCCCTCAACAACAGCCGCCGGTGCCTTTGAAACAAAGCCCTGATTATTCAGCTTGCCCTCGGACTGGGCGAGGAGCTTCTTTACCTGAGCAAGCTCCTTGTTAAGGCGCGCAAGCTCGGCCTCTTTGTCAACAAGCTCGTCCATGGGAATATAGATCTTGGCGTCGGCGGTTACAATCGTTACCGCGCCGTCAATGTCAAAGCTTTCGGCTACCTCAACATCGCTCGCGCTCGCAAGCTTGATGATGAACGCTTTGCCATCCTCAAAGGTCGTGGGGAACTTTGTGGCAACATAAACCTTTGCCTTGCGTGAGGGAGGAACGTTCATTTCGCTTCTGCGTGTGCGCACTGCTTTTATCGCCTCCATGATACGGCGCATTTCGGCAGCAGCTTCGGGAAAGTCAAGCTCGGGCTTGAATGTCGGATAGCTCTTGAGCATTACGGTTTCGCCCTCATGCGGAATGGTCTGCCAGATCTTTTCGGTGACGAACGGCATGAAGGGGTGGAGCAGACGCAGTATCTGATCGAGAACATACACAAGCACCTGACGCGCGTTCTGGGCGTCCTCAGTGTCGCTGTGCAGTCTTGCTTTGGTAAGCTCGATGTACCAGTCGCAGTAGCAGTCCCAGATAAACTCGTAAACCTTCTGAACAGCCATGCCGAGCTCGAACTTTTCGAGATTCTCGTTAACTTCCTTGGCTACGCTGTTAAGAGTCGAGAGTATCCACTTGTCCTCGGTGGTGAGCACGTCGGGAAGCTCGTTCTTTACGTTAAAGTCGTCAATGTTCATGTGAACATAGCGCGAGGCGTTCCAAAGCTTATTTGCAAAGCCCGAGCAAGCCTCGATTCGCTTTTCGGAGTAGCGGATATCATTTCCCGGTGAGTTGCCCGTAACAAGCAGGAAGCGCAGCGCGTCGGCGCCGTACTTTTCGATAGCTTCAAGCGGATCTACGCCGTTGCCAAGCGACTTTGACATCTTTCTGCCCTGCTCGTCGCGCACGATGCCGTGGATAAACACGGTGTCAAACGGAACCTGACCTGTGTGCTCAATAGCTGAGAAAATCATTCTGGCAACCCAGAAGAAGATGATGTCATACGCGGTAACAAGCGTGTTGGTTGGGTAAAAATATTTGAGATCTTCGGTGTTGTTCGGCCAGCCGAGAGTTGAGAACGGCCACAGGGCAGAGGAGAACCAGGTGTCGAGAGTGCCGTCGTCCTGGCTAAATGAGGTGCAGCCGCAGTGGCAGCACTTTTCGGGCTTCTCCTTTGCGACTACTACTTCGCCGCACTCGTCGCAGTAGTATGCGGGGATCCGGTGACCCCACCAGAGCTGACGTGAGATACACCAGTCCTTGATGTTCTCCATCCAGTTGAAGTATATTTTATCAAAACGCTTGGGAACAAACTTTGTTTCGCCCTCGCGCACCGCCTTGATAGCGGGCTTTGCCAGCGGCTCCATGCGAACGAACCACTGCTTTGAAACCATCGGCTCAATCGTGGTGTGGCAGCGGTAGCAGGTTCCTACGTCGTGGGTGTGGTCCTTGACCTCTTTGAGCTGTCCGAGAACCTCAAGGTCTGCTACAATTGCTTTTCTTGCAGTCATTGTATCCATACCCGCGTATTTTCCGCAGTCGAGAACCTCGGGTTCGTTTTCGGCGAGGCTGCCCTTTGCCTTAAGCTCCTCGTAAGCGGCAACGTCCTCGGCTCCTGTCATAAAGCCGTCGTAGGTGAACACGCGAACGATCGGAAGATTGCAGCGCTGACCTACCTCGTAGTCGTTGGGGTCGTGAGCGGGCGTGATCTTTACAACGCCCGTACCTTTTTCCATGTCGGCGTGCTCGTCGCAGACAATCGGGATTTCTTTATTCAGCAGCGGCAGAATTACATGGCAGCCGTGCAGGTGCTTATATCTTTCGTCGTTCTTGTTAATGGCAACGGCGGTATCGCCGAGCATTGTTTCGGGACGGGTTGTGGCTATTTCAAGCATTTCGCCCGTTTCCTTAACCTTGTAGAGGATGTGCCAGAAGTGGCCGTGCTGCTCCTCGTACTCAACCTCGGCGTCGGAAATAGAGGTGTTGCAGTGCGGGCACCAGTTTACCATGCGGTTGCCGCGATAGATTTTGCCCTCGTCATAAAGCTTTACGAAAACTTCCTTAACAGCGTCCGAGCAGCCCTCGTCAAGCGTAAAGCGCTCGCGGCTCCAGTCGCAGCTTACTCCAAGCTTTCTGAGCTGACGGGTAATTCTTCCGCCGTACTCGCGCTTCCATTCCCACGCGCGCTCAAGGAATTTTTCGCGTCCCAAATCGTCTTTGGTAACGCCTTCCTTGCGCATAGCCTCAACAATTTTCGCCTCGGTGGCGATAGAGGCGTGGTCGGTGCCGGGCAGCCAAAGCGCGCTGTAGCCCGACATTCTTTTCCAGCGGATCAAAATGTCCTGCAATGTTTCGTCAAGCGCGTGGCCGATGTGCAGCTGACCCGTGATGTTGGGCGGCGGCATGACGATGGTGTAAGGTTTTTTGTCGGGATCGACTTCGGCATGAAAGTAGTTGCCCTTTATCCAGAAGTCGTAAATGCTATCCTCAAACGAGGAAGGGTTATAGGTTTTTTCAAGTTCCTGTGCCATAATTACACCCCTTGTTATCAAGAATTATATACAACTTCATATTATCGCATTTTTAGCACTGTTTGTCAAGCAAAATGCATAAGAAAAGGAGCGGCGTTTGTGCCGCTCCGAGAAAAATAAAGTATTAAACCTCTGTCTTTTTGCTCAGTGCCGCGCCGACTGTTACAAAGCAGATTCCGTATGCCAGCGAAATAAGCAGGAGGGTTATCATTTTTCCCGTGCTTATCGCCATATTTGAAAGCGCCGCCAAGCAGGACGAAACCCAGAAATCCGTAAGCTTTACGTCGTCTGACTTAAGAAGCGCGTCGCCGAGCTGGAGAAGCAGCGACATTACAATCGGCGCTATAATCGCTACGGTGATTGAAATGCCCGAGCGCTTGAAAAGGAAGCTAAGCATAAAGATAAACGCCGCGTTTGCCAGAGCCGCGATATACTGGATTCCGAGGAGCGCCAGCATTTTTTCGACGTTTATGTCAGCCGAGCCTGTGCCGAAGAACACTAAGCCGATTACAAAGCCGCTTAAAACTGTAACGATAAACGCTATTGTGGTTGCTGCAAACATAGCCGCCAGCTTTGAAAAGTAGTACTGGGTGCGGCTGTAGCCTCTGGCAAAGATGGTCTTTATAGTGCGCTGTTCAAAATCGTCGCAGACCGCCAAAGCGATTATAATGCCTACAAGTGTAACAAAGCTGCTGCCGTCAACCGCAGCTAAGCCGAAATCAAAGCCCGTTATGCTGTTATATTGCTGGAGCTGCGCCGCAGTGCTTGCGGTGCTGCCCATTGAAATCAATACCTTAACCATAACGGCTGTCAGCAGTGTCATTCCTATAATTACGCCGAGAAAGATGTAAAATGTCTTTTGCATTCTCAGCTTTCTGAAATTAAATTTAAGTAAATTGTTCATTCTCACCCCAGCCTTTCAATAAAGAAGTCCTCGAGATTAATACTCTCGTTTCTCATCTCATATACGCGAACGCCCGCGTTTACAAGCGTGAGGACTACCTCTGAGGTATCCTCGATCTCGGTTGTGATGTGAACCTCGTTGCCTTCGGTGTCGATTTTGAGAGTGGGGTTCCACGCCGCCAGAATACCGGCAGCCTTCTGACTGTCGTCAACGGTAACCTTCAGGAACGCGCGGCTCCTTGCCTCAAGCTCATCTTTGGTGATCTCATCGGTCAGAACGCCGTCCGCCATAATGCCGAACTTAGTGGCTATTCTGCCCAGCTCGTCTAAAAGATGGCTTGAAATAAGGAAGGTAACGCCTTTTTTGTTAAGCTCAAGAATAATGTCGCGGATCTCTTTGATGCCCGCGGGGTCAAGGCCGTTGATAGGCTCGTCAAGAATCATAATATCGGGGTTGCCCAGCAGAGCTATCGCAAGACCGAGGCGCTGACGCATACCGAGCGAGAACCTGCCTGCCTTCTTTTTGCCGACGTCGCCCAAGCCAACAAGCTCAAGAAGCTTTTGCAGGTCTTCGTCGGGAGTCGGAACGAGGATGGCGAAGCGTCTGAGGTTTTCAAGCGCGGTTTCGTTTTTGTAAAGCGCGGGTTCCTCAATAAGCGAGCCGATAGTGCGGCGCGCGCCGTTAAGATCGTTGTTTCCGTAAAGCTTCATTTCGCCCGAATTCGGGTTAGAAAGTCCGAGCAGCAATCTCATCAGCGTTGTTTTACCGGCGCCGTTTTTGCCAATCAGACCGTAGATTTCTCCTTTGCCGACATGGAGCGAGACCTTATTGACAGCGGCTTTATTGCCAAAGTTTTTGGTCAGACTGTCGGTTTGAATGATATACTCCATATACACACTCCTTTTTATTTTATCCACATAATAGTACTGCATAATTTGCCGAAAGTCAATTGATTAAGGAATAAATATAAGTTTTCATGAATACTTCATAAAAAATACATTTGTTTAGCACTTGTATTTTTTACAATTGTTTGATAAGATAAGATTTGTATATATTATCTGATAATCGGTGATAAGATGGAAAAAACAGAGAGCATATACGGCGCCCACAAGCCCGTAATCGAACAAAAATTAAAGGATATTTTAGCGCATGTGGAGGAAATCCGCAAAGTCATGACAGAATCCCTGGGAATGGATCCTGTGGAGCACTGCCTCGGCCGCGTTAAAAGCGAGGAGAGTATGCGCGAAAAGTGCCGGCGCAACAACCTGCCGGAAACGACCGAAAGCGCGCTTGAAAAGCTTTATGACGCTATCGGCGTGCGAATCGTCTGCGCCTTTGTTGACGACGTTTACACTATCCGCGACTTTATTGTAAACTCGGGAAGATACGAGGTGCTGAAGGAAAAGGACTATATCCGCCGCTGTAAGCCCAACGGCTACAGAAGCTATCATATGATTTTGCGCGTTGACGGAAAGTATCACGCCGAGATCCAGCTTCGCACTATCTCAATGGATACATGGGCGGCGCTGGAGCATCATCTAAAATATAAAAAGGATGTGGGTGACAAACAGTCGCTTATTGTAAGCGAGCTTAAGCGCTGCGCAGACGAGCTCGCCTCAACGGATCTTTCGATGCAGACTATCCGCGACATGATTCTTGAAGGAAATTAGGAGAAGTAAAATGAAAATATTGCTTGCAGAGGATACAATAGATCTTAACAAAGTGCTTTGCACAGTGTTGGAGCATGACGGGTTTACCGTTGACCCTGTATTTGACGGCGTAGAGGTGATTGAGCATATTGAGCTCGACAGCTACGACTGCATAGTACTTGATATAATGATGCCAAGAAAGGACGGCATTGAGGCGCTAAAGGAGATCCGCGAAAGGAATATTTTAACGCCTGTGCTTATGCTCACCGCCAAGTCGGAAATTGACGACAGGGTTGCAGGGCTTGACGCCGGAGCCGACGATTACCTTACAAAGCCGTTTGCTATGAAGGAGCTTATGGCGCGCGTTCGCGCTCTTACCCGCTGCAAGACCGAGTACAGCGGAAAAGACCTCAGCTTTAAGGACATCAGACTGCACCCGGGCACCTTTGAGCTTACCTGCGAGAACAGCGTCAGGCTGTCGGTAAAGGAGTTTGAGCTCATGCAGCTTTTTGTGCTCAACCAAAATCACTATGTAACCTCGGATTATATCTTAAATCAGGTTTGGAGCCGCGAGCCGGATGCGCAGACTGATACCGTGCGGCTTTATGTTTCATATCTAAACCGCAAACTGAAGGCTATAGCCTCGGATTCACAAATAGGGGGAGATTCGGTCAGCGGTTTTCAGCTTAAATAGCAAGGGGGTAACCGCATGAATAAAAAGGCGATAAAAAAACTGAGGCGCAAATTTATTATTACGGCAATGGCGTCGTTTTTAGGCGTAATGCTGCTTATGAGCGCCACTATCTACTTCATTAACGTTCATACCACTATGCGGCAGATTTCAAAAACTCTTGATTATATTTCCGATAACAACGGTCTTGTAGCTCCCGATGAAGTACAGATGACCAAACTCGCCGTGCCTGCCGACTTTACCCATGAGAAGAAAAGCTATATTGAGGAATTGTTTGAGGACCTGTTCAATACGGGAATCGACTCCGAGGAGTTTTTGCATTCTGTCCGCTATTTCGCCGTTATTTATGATACCGATAATCAGCCTGTGCTCACTTTAACGAACCATATTTCCAGAATAAGCGATCAGCAGGCGGAGAATTACGCGACAAAAGTGCTTGAAAGCGGTGACGAAACAGGCAGCGTTGAGGATTTTAAATTCAAGGTGAAACATAACGATACCAATTCCGTTGTCGTCTGCATGGACGTCAGCAGCCAGATGGCAAACGTGCGCAGAGTAGGAAATATAGCTCTGTTTATTATGCTTGCCGGCACGCTGCTTTCGTATATATTTATCCGTCTTATTTCGCGAAAAATGATCAAACCCGAGATAAAAGCCGCCGAACAGCAGAAGCAGTTTATTACAAACGCCGGGCATGAGCTTAAAACGCCTCTTTCGGTAATCAGGGCGAACACCGAGCTTGAAATGATGATGCACGGCGAGGACGAGTGGAACAACTCCACCATGAATCAGGTCGACCGCATGACCGGGCTTATAAATGATTTGGTGCTTATCGCGCGCTCCGAGGAAAAAGAGGACGTCAAGGAGCTGTGCGAAATAGACGTTTCAAAGACCGTGACCGACGTTGCTGACACCTTCTCGTCGGTTGCGGAAAAGAACGGTATCGCTCTTAATAAGGATGTTCCCGACGGAGTTGTTATGCGCGTGATGGAGGAGCATATAAGACAGCTTACTTCTTTGCTTGTTGACAACGCAATCAAGTACTGCGACGAGGGCGGAGCGGTTTCGGTTCAGCTCGCTCAGAAGGGCAAGGGTATCAGAATCAGCGTTTCGAACAACTACGCTAAGGGCGAGCACGAGGACTACAGCAGGTTCTTTGAGCGCTTTTACCGTCAGGATAAAAGTCATAATATAGATAAGGGCGGATACGGAATCGGTCTGTCTATCGCTGACAGCATTGTGCGCAAGTACCGCGGCAAAATCGACGTCAGCTGGAAGGACGGCGAAATTTTCTTTACCTGCCTGCTTAAATAAATAATTCGGCGCTGTCCATAGCTTTTATGGGCAGCGCCGCTGTGCGTTTATTTTGTCTTTTTATACGCGTTATAAAGCTTGTTTATTTGGCGGTAGGTGTAGCGGTACTCGTCTACCTGGTTGTCAAAATAAAAGGTGACGAATTTGCGGTTGCCCTTTACCTTTTTGAAAAGCTTTTGGTGTATTGAGGGCTTGTAAAACATCTTCTGAATCTTTTTGCCGTCACGGATAATCTGCTGCAGCGGCTTTACGCTTTTAAGATAAGTTTCCTTCGGCTTTCCGCTTTTGACAGCCTCAGCCGCAAGGATTCCCGTTTTCATTGACATATACAGCCCCTCGCCCGAAATCGGGTCGGCAAAGCCGCCCGCGTCGCCCGTGAGCAGAACGTTTTGCGGAAGCTTATTCTGGGGAACGACATATCCGTAGGGGAGAAAGGCGCCGATATTCTTAACAGCGGAGTCCTTCGCGCCCAAATCCGACAGTACCTCGGACAGAACCTTTATATAGTCGTCGTTTTTATTATACTGATTAGCCGCTCCTACGCATACAGTATCGCCGTGAGGGAACACCCAGACATATCCGTTATCGAGATAGTCAAAATAGAGGTCAACGCTTTTTGTACTGATAACTGACGAGGGAACATACGCCTCAACGCCGAACGCCAGCTTTTCTCTGGGGACATCAATAAGCTTGTGCGCCTGACTGAGCGCACCGTCGGCAAAAATAAGTGTCTTTCCGAAGAGCACGTCGCCGTTTGACAGCGTTATGCAGCTCTTTTTATAATCAATAGTATAGTTGCGCTCACCCTGAAACAGCGTTCCGCCAAGCTTTAAATACCGCTTTACAAGGGCGTTGTCAAAGTCTATTCGGTTTACAAGCCTTACCGGTTTTGTTATGGGAGCCGCGGTCAAAAGTTCGGTTTTGCTGAAAAGCCTTACTTCGGACGAAACGGCGCAGAA
>ONCY01000120.1 GCA_900316435.1 uncultured Eubacteriales bacterium
TCAGGCGTATGCCAGGGAACTGGATAAATACGCATACAGCGGTAACGACTTGGGCGCGGTTTATTCCGAAAAATCCACGACCTTCAAGGTGTGGTCGCCAAAAGCGTCGGCGGTAACGCTCGACATTTACGAAAAAGGCAGCAAGGCTGAAAGCGAGAAGCCGATCCGTACCACAAGCATGACGCTCGACAAAAAAACAGGCGTTTGGTCGGCTACAGTTAACGGAAATCTTGCCGGAAAATACTACGACTACGCCGTGACTCACGGCAAGGAGACAAAGCGAACAGCGGATATTTACGCTCGCGCCTGCGGAGTAAACGGAGCGCGCAGTATGGTTGTTGACCTGTCAAAAACAAATCCTGACAACTGGGAAAACGACGCCCATGTTCTGACAGCTCCGCCTACTTCCGCCAGTGTGTGGGAGGTTTCGGTTGCGGACTTTTCATCTTCGGAGAGCAGCGGCGTCAGCGAGGAGCACCGCGGCAAATTCCTCGCTTTTACCGAAAGCGGCACAACTGTGGGGAACATTCAGGATAATCCGTCTACATGCGTTGATTACTTAAAGAAGCTCGGAGTAAAATATGTTCAGATAATGCCCATGTACGATTTCGGCTCGGTAGACGAGTCAAAGGACATTATGAAGCAGTATAACTGGGGCTACGATCCGGTTAACTACAATATTCCCGAGGGTTCATATTCCACAAATCCATATGACGGCAATGTCAGGATCCGCGAGTGCAAGCAGATGATCCAGGCGCTTCACAATGCCGGGATCGGCGTTGTAATGGACGTCGTTTACAATCACACTTACTCAACCGATTCGTGGTTCCAGTACACTGTTCCCAACTATTATTACCGAATGAACGACGACGGCACGTTTTCAAACGGCTCGGGCTGCTCAAACGACACCGCGTCAGAGCATCTTATGTTCAGAAAATATATGATCGATTCCGTAACCTATTGGGCTAAGGAATACCACATCGACGGCTTCCGCTTTGATTTGATGGGGCTTCACGACGTCACCACAATGAACGAGATCCGCTCTGCTCTCGACGGCCTTTACGAGGACGGAAGCGGAGAAAAAATATTGATGTACGGCGAAGCATGGAACATGGCTACAAAGGCGGACGACGGCACGGTTATGGCTAATCAGCAAAACCTCACTCAGCTCAATGACCGCATTGGCGCTTTCGACGATACTCTCCGCGACGCGCTCAAGGGCAGCGTGATGAACTCGGCGGAGCTCGGCTTTGTTCAAAAGGGCGACAAACGTTCCGACCTTAAAACGGGCTATCTCGGACAGTGCTCGATGGGCTGGGCAAATGTTCCGTCCCAGTGCGTTTCGTATTCCTCCTGTCACGATAACCTCTGCCTCTACGACAAGCTCGTCGACTCGGTTTACGGAAACGATGAATACCGTGTGCGCCATGAGGATCTTGTATCCATGAACAAGCTGTCTGCGGCAATAGTAATGACCTCTCAGGGCATTCCGTTCTTCCTTGCGGGCGAGGAATTCGGGCGCAGCAAGGACGGCGACGAAAATTCATACGCTTCCTCAAGAGAGGAGAATATGATCGACTGGGAAAATATAACAACCTACAGCGATATTGTTGAGTATTACCGCGGACTTATGAAAATACGCGATTCCTTCGCGGCGTTTACCGACTGCACCGCTATGACAGCCAACAACATTACCTCCGTCGCAAATGTTCCCAAAGGCGTTCTCGGCTTCTATATCCCTAATACCGAGGAGGGCAAGTGGAACAAGGTCTGCACGGTGTTCAACGGCACAGACAGCGACCAGAACGTTACTCTCGAGGGCGAGTGGATCAAAATCGCCGACGAGCATGCGGCGGGACTCAACAATCTTGGTACCTGCTCAGGCAGCGTCAGCGTAAAGCCACATTCAGCGGTTATTCTTGTTGACAAGCAGGGCTATGAATCCGCAGGAATTACCGACTACGAGGGCGCTGTTGTTATAAAATACTTCGACGACGACTCCAAGGAGGTAATCGGCGAGCAGGTAGTTACCGATTCTTACGGCAGCGTTTACGATGTTAAAAAAATTGCCGCAAAGCGCAATTACGACGTTAAAAAGGTTGACGGTGACTCACGCGGACAGTTTGAGGAATCGGCAAAGATAATCGACGTATATGTTAAGCCTTACACCGGAAAAATGGTAAACGTCACAATCAAATTTGTCGATGATATTAACGGTTCTGAGATTGCCGACTCATATGTTATCCGCAACCGCGCAGGGGAGAAGTACCGCACTCCTGAGCTTCCAAGCATAGAGAATTACACCCTGCTTCTCAGCGATCTGCCCGAAAACGGCGCGGGCGTACTCTCTGACCGCGACACCACTGTGGCATATAAATACACCCGCATCACCGACGACACCGACAGAAGCATCTGCAAGGTGAACGTTGTTTACATGGACAACGAAGGCAAGGTTATAGAAACAAAGACGCTTACAGGCAAGGAGGGCGAACCGTACAACGTTCCCCAAAACGAGTATGAGGAAAAAACGCTTATTGAGGTTCCGCAGAATATAGCCGGAAGCTTTAAGCCGGGCGAAATCAACGTTATTCTGAATTATCTCAACGAGCCGAATCCTCAAAAGCAGGTTTTAAAAATCGTTCTTATCGGCGTAGGCGTTATTTTCGCGCTGTGTGCGGGTTCACTTGTGTTCTCTTATTTCAGACGTAAAAAGGCGCTTAAATCGGGTATGGATATTACCGAGGATTTAGAGCCTAAAGATTAATTCATAAACAAATTCCGTTTTTCGGAATAAAAATATCAATTGCAATATTGCAAGGAGGAACTTCTATGAGATCGACTAAGAAACTTGTTTCTTCTGTTCTTGCGGTATGCATGTTGGCTTCCTCAAGCGTAATGGCTTGCTTTGCCGCTCAGGATGACGGCGCTGTCGGCGCAACTGTCGACAGGAACGTACAGGCTGCTCAGGCGCTTGACAAGGAATATGCCTACAGCGGCAACGACCTCGGCGCGACTTATTCAAAGGATAAGACCGTGTTCAAGGTTTGGTCGCCTACCGCAACAGAAGTAAAACTCAACCGCTATGCAACAGGCTCCGACAGTGAGGACGGCGCTAAAAAGCTCGGCACTGTTGATATGGAGAAGCTGATGGATGGCGACAAATGGACAGGCGTATGGACAACCACGGTCAAAGGCGACCTGGTCAATACCTATTACACCTACACAATCAAATCGGCGCATCCGCAGAGCGGTGAGATGCAGACCGCGGAAACACAGGACGTTTACTCAGTGGCAACGGGCGTAAACGGCAAGCGTTCAATGATTTGTGACCTTGATAAAACCGATCCCGAGGGCTGGGCAAACGATAAGCACGTTGTGCTTGAAAAGCAGTCCGACTCAACCGTTTGGGAAATTCATGTTAAGGACTTCTCATGGGACGCTGCGTCAGGCGTAAGCGAAGCTAACCGCGGCAAGTACCTCGCGTTTACTGAATCGGGCACTACCGTAAACAAAGAGGGCAAATATCCCACAATGGTCGACTACCTCAAGGATCTCGGTATCACCACAGTTCAGATCAACCCCTTCTATGACTTCCAGTCAATAGACGAGGCAGGTAAACCTGATCAGTTCAACTGGGGCTATGATCCTCAGAACTACAACGTTCCGGAAGGTTCTTATTCCACTAACCCCTACGACGGCAATGTCAGGATCAAAGAATGCAAGCAGATGATCCAGGCTCTGCATAAAGCGGGTATTTCCGTTGTTATGGACGTTGTTTACAACCACACTTATTCAAATCAC
>ONCY01000092.1 GCA_900316435.1 uncultured Eubacteriales bacterium
GAAAAGCTTTGCTGACAAAATCGCTCAGGGCAATTTTGACATTCCGCTCAAATACGAGCGCTCAAACTATTTCGGAAAATTCACCTGGGCTTTTGACAGCATGAGAAGTGAAATTACAAAGGCGAGGCAGTGCGAAAAGGAAGCTGTTGAAAACAACAAAACCGTTATAGCCACCCTCTCCCACGACATCAAGACCCCTATAGCTTCAATAAGGGCATACGCCGAGGGCTTGCAGGCGAATATGGACTCAACGCCCGAAAAGCGCGAAAAATACATTTCGGTAATCATGCGCAAATGCGACGAGGTTTCAAAGCTTACCAACGACCTGTTTTTGCACTCTATTTCCGACTTGGACAAAATGAAGGTAAATTCCGAAACATTTGAAGTTTGCGGATTTGCCGAATCGGTTGTTAATGAAATAGCCGGAGAGCACGGCGACGTGTGTTTTGAAAAGCCCGAATTCAAGGCGCTTGTTTCAGCCGATAAAAACAGGCTTACCCAGATTATCGAAAACCTTATCAACAATTCAAGAAAGTACGCTAAAACCGATATCGACATAAAGCTCACCCGCGAAAACGGTTATGTAAGCATTCATTTTACCGATTACGGCAAGGGCATTCCCGACAGCGACATGCCGTTTATTTTTGATAAGTTTTACCGCGGCAAAAACGCCGGAAGCGAACAGGGCTCGGGACTGGGACTGTATATCGTTAAATATTTAGCTGAGAAAATGGGCGGCAGCGTTATCCTGCACAACCATACAAACAGTTTTGAGGCAGTTGTAAGTTTACCGATAAATTCTTAAGGATTTCTTAATATCTTTTCTGATAGAATAGAGCCATAACAGAACGGAGGAAGCAAAATGAAAAATACAATTCTATCAGCAAAGGATCTTTGCAAAAGCTACGCCCACGACGGCGGGCAGAACCATGTATTGCAGCATATCGACCTCGACTTATACGAGGGCGACTTTACCGTTATAATGGGCGCGTCGGGCTCGGGCAAATCAACCCTGCTTTATTCTTTAAGCGGCATGGACAGAGCCACGGCGGGACAGGTGCTCTACAACGGCAAAGATATTGTAAAAATGAAGGAAAAGGAGCTGTCAAAGCTAAGGCAAAAGGATTTCGGCTTCATTTTCCAGCAAATGCACCTTGTAAGCAACCTTACGCTTTTTGAAAACATCGCCGTGGCAGGGTATCTTGATAAAGCAACTTCCGCGAATGATGTAAAAGAACGCACAGAACAGCTCCTTGAAAAAATGGGGATCGCCGACGTAAAAACCCACCTGCCGTCGCAGGTATCGGGCGGTCAGCAGCAGCGCTGCGCAATAGCCAGAGCGGTTGTAACAAACCCCAAGCTTTTATTCGCGGACGAACCGACAGGCTCTCTTAACAGAAAGAACACCAACGAGGTGCTTAACCTGCTTTCCGAGCTAAACAAGGCCGGGCAGAGCATTTTAATGGTAACCCACGACATCAAAGCGGCGCTGAGAGCCACCAGAATACTGTATCTTGACGACGGCAAAATTACAGGCGAACTGAGCCTGCCGCCGTACATCCACGACGAAAGAAAAAGCCGCGAGACTCAGGTAAACGCCTGGCTTTCGTCAATGCAGTGGTGAGGTGCAAAATGGAAATACTCACCTTGCTTAAGGCTAATATCCGCCATAAAAAGGGCTCGTTTATAAGCATAATCATCTTAATGATTATTGTTTCAATGTCCTTTACCTCGGTTATCAGCATTCAGGACAACTGCTCAAGCTGCATAAACGACGCGCTTGACAGCGTAAACGCGGGGGATTTACAACTTTATTTAACAGACGACGTGCTAAGCGGCGACTTGCTCAATTCCGTTAAAAATAACCCGTTGGTAAAAGATGTTATTTCAAAGGAAGCGGTGTCGACCTTCGGGGCAAAATTCGGCGATACCTCTTACAATAGCTCATGGTTCATGACTAAGCTTACAGACGAATACAGGCTGCTTGATGAGGATAAAACGGGATATACCAAAGCTGCTCCGCTAAAAAAGGGCGAAATATATATACCCCAGGGCTTATGCACCTCAATGGGCTGCGATGTCGGCGATAAGTTAGAGGTTGAAACTATCGACGGCTTCCATAAGTTTACCGTAAAGGGACTTGTTGTTGAACCGGTAAACGGCGGCATGACTATGGGCTTAAAGATTGTTTTTGTAAGCGATGATGACTATGCCGCGCTCCACAGGGACGCTGTTGCAATGTCCGACGCTAAGCGCTGCTCGGATTTCCGTTTGCTGCAAATCTATAAGGCTGATAAAAGCATGAGCGACAGTCAGTTTAAAACCCGGCTCAACCGCGACACGGGAATCGTGGACTATGCTTTCTTCTCGATTCAAAGGGCGCAGTCTTATAACTACACCTACATTTCGGTCGATATGATCTTATCGGGGCTGCTTATTTTTGTTGGTTTCCTTGTGGCGATCGTTCTTATCGTTTTGGCTCATTCAATTTCCACAGGCATTGAAATGGAGTACACAAGCTTGGGTATGCTTAAAGCCCAGGGCTTTACCTCGGGCAAAATCAAAGCCGTATTTGCCCTTCAATACCTTATTGCTCAGGTTATAGGAGCGGTTATCGGAACGGTGCTGGCGGTTCCCGTAATAATGTTCTTCGGAGATGTTTTCCAGCCTATTATAGGTATCCCGAGCAGAAACAGTGTTTCGGCGTTTAAGAGTATTTTGTTTATCGCGGGTGTTCTTGCCGTTTCGGCGCTGTTTATCACTTTAGCTTCACGCAAGATAGGCAAAATATCGCCCATGAAGGCTATTTCGGGCGGCAAAAACGACGTGTATTTTTCAAGCAGATTAAACGCCCCAATTTCCAAAAAGGCTCTGACGCCGAGCCTTGCCTTCAGGCAGTTTACATCAAACAAACGAAGATACATCGCCGCAATTCTTATTGTGTCAATACTGATGTTCTTTATGATAACAATGAACGTAATGGGCGCTTCCGTAACCTCAAAATCGGCTATGGAAAACATGGGTATGCTGATTTCCGAATTAGACATTGCATATAAAGAAACACCGTCAAACTCCACGGTAAAAGAAATTGAAAGCATTATTAAAAAGCACACCGCAATAGAAAGAAAGTACAATTTCCAAAATATGTATATGTCGCTTAACGGCGCAGAGTACATGAGCATAGTTTATAAAAACCCCGAATCCATGATGATGAGCGAAGGCAGGTACCCAAAGTACGATAACGAGATAGCGGTAACACAGATTCTCGCCGACGAGCTCGACCTGAAAACCGGTGACAAAATAACGGTGTCAAACAAAGACAAACACTTGGAGTGCATAGTAACGGGATTGTATGATAATGTGAACGATCTGGGGCTTAATTTCTCTATTCCCTTTGAGGCTGCTCAAAAGCTGGGGGTAAAGGATGTTCTGCACTGCGGCTACAGCCTTAATGAGCCCTCAAAATGCATGGCTATTGCCGATGAAATCGAAGAAAAGTACCCGGATATCTTAACGGTTTCAGCCTCCGAAACCGACTCCTTCGTTGAATTATACTCAACAGCCAGAAACGCGATGACAGGAGTTATTTACGTCGTTTCGGTATTGTTCTCGCTGGTTGTTGTTATGATGGTCTGCAAAAAAGCCTTCCTTCAGGAGCGGCGCGACATCGGCATTTTCAAGTCCCTAGGCTTTACATCAAATAAGCTCAGACTGCAGTTTGCGGTAAGGTTTTTGATTGTGTCGTTAGTCGGCTCGGCGCTGGGCATTGTTATAAGCCTTTTCTGTACCCCTATGACGCTTACCTGGGTGTTCAAAATGATAGGCGTAAGCAACTTCATTTCACGGTTCAGCGCGCTGTCGATCATTATTCCCGCGGCTATCACAGCGGTAAGCTTTTTCACCTTTGCTTACCTGTCCTCACGCAAAATCAAAAAGGTCGAAATCAAAGAACTGGTTACGGAATAATACAAAGGGGCTGGCTCAAATCTCAATCTTGAGTTTTGAGCCAGCCCTTGCCATGCTGTTATTTCTTTAGTTTTTCATACAGGCCGACGTCGGTTAAAAGCTTTTCCCTGCGCTTAATGTTTTTGTCCGACATTCCCCGAAGATAACCGACGATCGACAGCGCTTCTTTCGGATGGACAACGGCGCATTTGACGGCTTTGAAACCGTAGCAGAACGGCAAAAGGAACGGCGCCTTTTTTAAGACGGGGTACCTTTTTTTCATACTCTCTTTACCCGTCCCGAGGCGTTTGCTAAGCACCGCCTTTTTCTTCGGGGTTATCGGATGAAGCGATCTTGTTCTGCCCTATATTTATCCCCTCCACTCCAAACGCGCCGCCGGAGATCACCGCCTCGGCAAAGCGGTCGGTAACGGCGTCGGACTTCGCGCCGTCGAAAAGCACGTCGCAAAGGCGCAAAACGGAGCTGTGAAATTTATCAAGCCCCACGCCTTTCAGCCTTTCGGTTATTCGCTCCGTATCGAGAGTCAGCTTGCGGCTCAGCACAAAATTGTCGAGGAACATTTTTATTCCGGCGCCGCTGTGAGAAAAATGCTTGTACAGGTGAAAGAACACCTGCAAATACAAATCCTCGTCACTAAATTTCAGCCTGCTTCCTTCATCCTTGATCGGGTTTAGCAGCAGCGAGCTTAAAAAATCAAGCTCGTCGGGCTTGTCGGCATTGTCAAGCTGACAGTGGATTTCAATATTATAGCGCGGCTGCTTTGTGTACTCATACGATTTTTCCTCCGCACTGTACTCCAACAGCTCAAAACCGAAGTTATCCAGTATTTTTTTGACAACTTCAATGTTTTTTTCATCAACATAAAAGTCCGAATCGGTTGTGATCCTGACCATGCTTTTGGGGTAGTGTTTCTGGATTTGAGTACCCTTCATAATATAGTGCGGAATACCTTGCCCCGAAAAAGCAGCGGAAAGCTTATCCTCCGTAAGCTTTAATACGGCCCTGCCCAGAGCGAAATATGCTATGGGAGCGCAGATCTCAAATTCAAGAGGATTGCCAAATCGAAGTCCTTTGGCGCGCTGTAATTACGCCCTGTAACCGTTGCTCCTATAAGCGCGCACAGGGCTTTTCCGTTTTTTTCTCTCATCAGTCTTTTTTGCTTTTCTTTCCAAAACACTTTCTCACTTTTCCGTACAGTCTGCGCGGAAGCATATAAATAAAAATAACCGCGTGCTTTATCGGCTTTGGAGTAGTCCAGAGGAACACATACAGCTTATAGCCTATGCCTTTTTGCGAGCGCTTTTTCCCGTTGTGAGTAAACCCGCTCATAATGCCGATTATCTGTCCGCGTGATATTTTTTCTTTTGTAAACTCATTATCGCCGCACATAATAAAGCCGTCACCGGCAATTTTTATCAGCCTGTGAAGCACAAGCTGATTATTGCCCGCGCGCCTGTACAGCACAACGTCCTTTTTTTTGAGCTTATCGGCGGCTTCAATAAACACCGTGTCCCTGTGGTTTTTAAGCATGGGGTACATGCTTACGCCGTGGATAGCCGCCGCGTAAAAGCCGTTTTTTTCTATAAGGTATTCGGGCTTATTCATTAAGCAGCGACGCTTTTCTCAAAATATCCAAAAACTCACCAAGATCAGCTTTTGCGGTTTCCTCCGAAACGGCATACTTTTCAAGCAGTTTCTTAACCAAATCGTCGTAGGTTATCTCGTTTTCGAGCAGCTCCCACGCGAACGCGCCGCTTTTGTTAAGGGTAATGATTGCATTGGCGCTGTCGGCGTTGTCATCAGCGGCAACAGCCACATATTTATCAGCAAAATTCATCAGTATAAATCCGTATTTAACTTTCATTTTTAACCTCATAATTTGTTGTTTTTTTAATTATAAAAGTTTTTTATAAATTGTCAATCGAAAACCGTTTTTTGTTTTTACCTTAAATGCATAATTTTTTGCTTATATTACTTTTTTCTATTGAATTTTTTGAAATTTGGTGTTATTATGAAATAAATATATAAATAATTATTTTAAGGTTTTTTATGATAGAAATACTAAAAAAAGAGAAAAAATCGGCTTTTTTGCTGAGCAATCAGGCGCTTTCGCCTTCAGTTAGATACAAATGGTCGGTTTATGTTCTGCAGCACGAAAAGGATAATTTGCAATATATTTACAACAACCTGTCAACCCATTTATATCTTATTGAGGACGGCGACGACGTTGTGTTTGACAGGAGCAGAACCTTCGGCTATGAGGAAATCATCGGCACCTCCGCGCTGAAAAAGCTTGCCGAAGACTTTTTCCTTGTAAAAGCAGACGAGGACGAGGACAAGCTATACGAGAATTTCATCAGTATTATGGTTAAGTCCGAAAAGCGCAAGCTGCCCAAAGGTGTATATGCCTATACTATTCTCCCCACTACCGCCTGCAACGCAAGGTGCTTTTACTGCTTTGAACAGGGCATGAAAACTGTCACCATGTCAGAGGAAACAATCAACGCCGCCATCAATTACATTATGCAGACGAAGTGCGACGGACATATTATTCTCAACTGGTTCGGCGGCGAGCCGCTTTTAAGAGCTGATATTATTGACAGGTTTTGCTCCGAATTCAAAAAGCGAGGAGTCAGCTTTAAATCGCATATCACAACAAACGGCAGCCTTATTACCCCCGCGCTTGCCCAAAAGATAAAAAACGACTGGAACACCGAATTCGTCCAAGTGTCGCTTGACGGCGAGGAGAGCGAGTATAACCGCCGAAAGGCATATGTAAACCTTACCGGCTCGCCGTACGAGCTGGTTATGCGCAACATCGGGCTGCTGCTCGAGCAAGGCATTTTTGTAAACCTGCGCTGCAATATTGACGAGAATAACGCGGGAACGCTTAATACATTTATGAATGATTTGGATTTAAGGTTCCCCGACAAAAGTAATCTTTCTCTTGAATTTGTTACGCTGTATGATAAGCACTCAACCCCCGAGGAGCTTGAGCTTTATATAAAATGCATGGATTTAAAGGAAACTGTACAAAAGCTCGGCTTTAACCGCAAAACCGGCGAACCGAAGTTTGAAACAATGGTATACTACTGCCCCGCGCAGTCATTCGGCAGGGCAATGGTAATAACACCCGACGGCAAGCTTTACGTCTGCGAGCACTGCGGAGAAGGCACTGAAATAGGAACCGTATTTGAAGGCGTTACAAACACGGCTATGGCTGACAAATACTTTGCTCATAACCCCGTTTCAAAAAAATGCTCGGGTTGCTTTTATCTTCCCAAATGCACAACATTTGACATGTGCCCAATCAAAAACACCTCACAGGAGTGCCGTGAAATAAAGCGCAACTATCTTGTAAGGTTTTTAAATAAAACAATAGATAAATATTATCGAGAGGTCGGGAGGTGACACAATTGAAGGAAGAATACACAAAGCTTATGGTAAACGTTGACGTAGTTGACAGCGAGGACGTTATTACCACATCAGACCTTGAGCCAATCTCCGGAGGAGACCCTTGTTGGGTTTGCTACATGTAATATCATTAATAGAACCGTATGGAAAAAGCAGAGGTCAAAAAGGCCTCTGTTTTTTGTATTTTTAGGCAATAAACAACATTTTTCCTTTTTCGACATCCTGATTTTCCTATTGCAATATGATATAATATACAGCAACAAATAACCGTAAAAACAATCAGGAGGTGAAACTTATGAAAGAAGAATATACAAAGCTTATGGTAAGCGTTGACGAGGTTGACAGCGGGACGTTATTACTGCGTCAGGCAGTGACTATACCGGCGGAGACTCCTGCTGGATTTGTTATAACCTTACTTTCTAAAAGAAACAGCATAAAAGCCGGAGGCGACTCATTTGAAAGAAGAATACACAAAGCTTACGGTAAGCGTTGACGAGGTCGACAGCGAGGATGTTATTACTACATCTTCTTTAACTCATGTCGAACCGGAATTTTATATGTAGTGACTAAAAGGCACAGAGGTCATAACGGCCTCTATTCTTTTTTGCGCAAAATATTGCCGTATCTTTCAGCTAAAAATATCTTGATTTTTAATATATGCTGTGATATAATATATTGCAATGCAAGTTGCCATTGCGTTCAAATAAGTGAACGGCAGGCCCTGTGCGATTGGGGCCTGTGAACCATGTCAGGCGGGGAACCGAGCAGCATTAAGCAGCGATCCCGATGCGATACAGTAAGTCTGCCGTTCTCTTATTTGAATGAGCGCGGCTTGCTTTTTTTCTAATCCGAAGGGCAGGTGAACAGGTTGTATCAGGTTTTGTACCGCAAATGGAGGCCGAAAACCTTTGAGGACGTAGCGGGTCAGGAGCATATTACCACCACGCTTAAAAACGAAATTATCGAAAACAGGCTCAACCACGCGTATCTGTTCACAGGCTCGCGCGGCACGGGCAAAACTACCTGCGCAAAAATTCTTGCCAAAGCCGCCAACTGCCTCAGCCCCAAAAACGGCAGCCCGTGCGGAGAATGTGAAATCTGCAAGGGCATTGATAACGGCAGCGTGCTTGACGTTGTTGAAATGGACGCCGCCTCTAACCGCAATATCGACGACATCCGCGATATTATCGACGAGGTGCAGTTTAAGCCGAACCGCGCGCGTTTCCGCGTTTATATTGTCGACGAGGTTCATATGCTCACGGTTCAGGCGTTTAACGCGCTTCTTAAAACCCTTGAGGAGCCGCCCGAGCACGTTATTTTTATTTTGGCTACAACCGAGGTTCACAAGCTGCCTCAGACAATTCTTTCGCGCTGCCAAAGGTTTGATTTTCACCGTATTCCGCCGCAGGCTATCGCCGACAGGATTTTGTATGTAGCAGGTCAGGAAAACGTAACGCTGAGCGACAACGCCGCCATGCTTATCGCGGGCGTTGCCGACGGCGCTTTAAGAGACGCCCTGTCGCTGCTCGACCGCTGCATTGCGATAAGCGACAATATCGACGAAAAGGTAGTGCGGCAGGCGGCAGGTCTTGCCGATAAAGAATATCTTTACGAGCTTTCTGCCTGCATTATAAATAAAAACACCGCCAAGGCGATGGAATACATCGACCGCCTTTACGGCGAATCTAAGGATATGGCGCGGCTGTGCGACGAGCTTGTTGCTCATTTCAGAGCGCTTATGCTGATAAAATCTGTTCGCAATCCGAGGAATATCCTTGTGATGTCCGACTCCGAATTTGAACAGGCACAGACGCTTTGTGACTATCTGTCGCTTGCGGACATTGTTTACTATATGGACGTGCTCTCTCGCGCATATCAGCGCATGGGTCACGGCACAGGCGACCGAACCGAGCTTGAAATGGCTCTGGTAAAGCTGTCCGCTCCCGAGCTTGACAGCACAAAAGAGGCATTTGCCGCAAGGCTTACGGCTCTTGAGCGAGCCGTTAAACGCGGATTTGCGGTCAGTGCAGAGCAGCCCTCTGTTCCCGAGGAAGCAAAGGCAGAGGAACCTGTTAAAGATGAACCTGTTGAGGAAGAACCGAAGCCCGAACCGATAAAGCAGGAGCAGCCGAAGCCTGCTCCCAAAAAAGCCGAGCAGCCGAAGCAGTTCTCGCCCGCTCCCCAACCCGCGCAAACGCAGAATATTGAGGAGCTTTACCGAAACGCCAAACCGTTCCCGGAGTGGCCTGAGGTTATTGAAGGTATGAAGTCGATTTCGAAGTCGATTTCGGCGGCATTTGTCGGCTCGGCGGCATATGAAAGCGGCGGATATCTGCTTATTGACGCAAACAACACAATGGCGTTTGAACTGCTTCGTTACAGAAACCACAGACAGGAAATTCGCGACGTTATCCGCGACGTAACCGGCAAGGTCTACAATCTGGGACCTTATCGCCCTCCCGAAAAAGAAAAAGAAACGCTTGATCCTATGCAGCAATTCAAAAACGCCCTCAGCGGCAGCGGCATCGCGGTCGAGGAAAGCTGATCAAATACAGGTTTAGAAGTTATTAATATAAAAAAGAACACGAAAGGAAGTATATATTATGAAAGCAAGATTACCCAAGGGCTACGGCGGAGGCGGCACTAATAACATCCAGCAGCTTGCGCGTCAGGCTCAGAAAATCCAGGATGACATGGAAGCGGCTTCCGCAGAGCTTGAAGCAAAAGAGTACGAGGCAGCCGCAGGCGGCGGCGCCGTAAAGATTACCGTTACAGGCAAAATGGAGCTTACCAAGGTTGAAATCCAACCCGAGGTTGTTGACCCCGATGACGTTGAAATGCTCTCAGACCTTGTTATGGCAGCCGCAAACGAGGCTCTCAGGACCGCGGCTAAGGAAAAGGAAGAAAAAATGGATTCCATTTCGAGCGGACTTAACATTCCGGGAATGTTTTAATTATGGCTCAATATAACGTAGCTCCGCTGGAAAATCTGGTGGATCAGTTTGAAAAAATGCCTGGTATCGGGCATAAAACGGCCCAGCGCCTTGCATATTATGTATTGAATCTGTCAAAAACAGAAGCGGACGCTCTTGCAAAAGCGGTTACGGACGCGCACGATAAAATCCACTACTGCAGCCGCTGCTGCAACCTCACAGACAAGGAGCTTTGCCCCGTGTGTCAAAGCCCCGTGAGGGATCACGGCGTTATATGCGTGGTCGAAACTCCGCGCGACGCTACAGCTGTTGAGAACACCCACGAGTACAAGGGCGTTTATCATGTGCTACACGGCGCAATTTCGCCGCTCAATGACGTCGGCCCCGACAACCTGACTATAAAGCAGCTTTTGGCGCGGCTGGGCAGCGAGGAAGTAACCGAGGTAATCATGGCTACCAACCCCACGGTTGAGGGCGACGCTACCGCGCTGTATATTTCAAAGCTGCTTAAGCCGATGGGCGTGCGCGTTACGCGCCTTGCCTACGGAATCCCAGTCGGCGGCGATTTGGAGTACGCGGACGAATACACGCTGGCGAAAGCCCTGGAAGGCAGGAATGAGATCTGATGGCTTCACTGAAAACAATCGCGCAGAATAAAAAGGCGCACCACGATTATTTTATTGAAGAAAGCTATGAGGCAGGCATCGAGCTGTTTGGCACCGAGGTTAAATCTATCCGTCAGGGCAGGGTCAACCTCAAGGACAGTTGGTGCTCGATCGTCGCGGGCGAGATTTTTGTAAACGGCATGCACATTTCGCCTTACGAGCAGGGCAATATTTTCAACCGCGACCCCATGCGCGTCAGAAAGCTGCTCATGCATAAAAAGGAAATAAACCGCCTTTACGGAATCGTTAAACAAACAGGCTATTCGCTGATCCCGATAAGCCTGTACTTTAAGGACAGCCGAGTTAAAATGCAAATCGGTCTGTGCAAGGGCAAAAAGCTTTACGACAAGCGCGAGGACATGGCAAAAAGAGCCGCAAAGCGCGATATTGAGCGGGCTGTTAAACAACAAAACCGTTAGCTTTGCAAACAAAAATGCGTTATCCGTTTTTGCGGTAGCGCATTGATATATGGGGATGTAAAGGTTTCGACGGGGGATGCGACCCCTGATAAGCGAGCGGCGGCGCGGAACCGCCATAAAATCCGCAAACTTAAAATAACTGACAAAAATACAGTTTCTTTAGCTGCTTGATGCAGCTCGTCTCCGCACAGAGCACCTCGGCTGTGTAAGAGGCGTCGATCAGAGGTAAAGGTGAACAGGGCTTTGCTTCGCGCCCCGTCATCAACAAGAAGCTACCGAAACGCATAGCCTGTTGTTAGGCGCTGCGCCGGGGGAATCTCAAAATAACAACTGCGCTCGGAGAAATTCACGGCGAACATCTTTCGGACAGGAGTTCGATTCTCCTCATCTCCACCAAATAGTTAATAACAGATGTACCCTTAGGGCGTTTCCGGTGTATTATTCGTTATTATCTATTCACTATTCTTTATTCATTACCAAAAATGCGAGTAGTGTTTTCAGGGCGCATTTGGATAACTAATACTGATTAATGCGGAAAAAATTTGAAAAGGAGAGGAACTTATGCTGTTTACTGTTGTCGGAATATGTTTATCAATTTGTGGAATGGTTTCAGGTATTGTCATGGGCATAACATTTGACAACTTCGGCTTTTGTCTATTGACTTGGATTTCTACATTTCTTTATGTGCTAATCTATTTTGGATTCGGTATTGTCATAAAGAACCAAAAAATGATTATTGATAAAGTTGATTCGATTGAGAATAAGATAAATCAAAAACATAATACCGTTCCTTTATATGTTGCACAAAGCAAAACAGATAGTAAAGATGCGACACAAAAAAATGATATTGCTCACAAATGGAGATGTCCGAATTGCAGTAATATGATTTCAGATCCAGTTTGTCCTTATTGCGGGAAAAACAGCAATGAATAAGCAAATAAACTCATAGGTTCAGTTCCCTACAGTGTTTTGGAGCAAATCCATCTTTTTTACTCACCCTTGACAAACAAAAGCACCTTCGGGTGCTTTTTTGCTTGGTGAGAAAAGATGCTGTATTTCTTCAGATAAACTTTAGATAAGCATGTTATAATAAGAAAAAATGGAACGA
>ONCY01000008.1 GCA_900316435.1 uncultured Eubacteriales bacterium
CTGAGAAGCATCTACCATTGGGCAGGCATTATTCTAATCGAGAATTAACAGCGATAGTTGAGAATAAGAATATGAATTTTTAGAGGTTACCATAATAAATTGTATCATAAATAATAAATTTTTCAACCCCGAATTAATTACTGATAAACTATCATTTAGCGGTTATTAATTCTTAAGTTTTCAGTATTCATTTAAAAAATCCTGTCCATATCAACTTAAGACTTAAAACTGAAAACTTAAAAATGAATAATACAAAGCAAAAATCCCGCCACATTCGTGACAGGATTTTTGCTTTGGTGTGGACTGCTGGACTCGAACCAGTGACCTCTTGCATGTCAAGCAAGCGCTCTAACCAGCTGGGCTAAGCCCCCGTGTTTGGTCGGAGTGAAAGTAGGTTTGTGCTTGCGAAAAGTTTCATCTCGCTTTATGCGGCGTGTTCACAACTAAAATATTTATCTGCTCTCTCCTTAAAAACGTCACACTGTGACGTTTTTACCTCGCTGCGCTCGGCACAGTCGCCTTCAAGTCCCTTCACTCCTTGGGACTTGGATAAATTGAATTTTTAAAAATGCCCATTCGGGTATTTTTAAAAATTCAAATGGTCGGAGTGAAGGGACTTGAACCCCCGACATCCTGCTCCCAAAGCAGGCGCGCTACCAGCTGCGCTACACCCCGATATTATCGCATTATCTGCGACTTGATTATTATATCTCAATTACAGTCAAAAGTCAAGCATAACCCTTATATAAAAACCGCCGCTGTATTGAATAATTCCTTGGCGTATGCTATTATAAAAACAGGATCATTCCGGGAGGTTAGCATGGACTATAAAACAGACTATAAAAAAATCCGTGAAAAGGTTAGCGTGTACAATAAAAAATTCAGCGCATACATGCTCAAAAGCTTAAAAAGCATTCCCAAAACATTTATCTGTTATATAAAAAACAGCGACTCCGCCATTAAATCGGCCAAACAGGAGCGCAACTATTTCATCGCCGTTTTCTGGTTCGCGGTTTTCGTACTGTCGTCATTTGTTTTGAATCTCAGTTTTTTACACAAAACCGAAGATGGCTTTACCGCGCAGTACACAAAGGCCAATCTGTTTAAAAACGTAAGGCTTTTTTATCCGGGAAAGGCGTTCGTCTTGGGGCTGATATTTGCAGCGATCTTCGCGTTTATTTATGTTTTGGTGCGGTTTTCCTGTGTAAAAATCTACACGAGGAAAATAAAAGCCAAAACCGTGCTTTCCGACTCGGTGATCGAATTAGGTATGAACTCTATTCCGCTCAGCCTGCTTTTCTTTCTGGGTGCGGCGCTCTGCTGCATAACGAGCTTTTTGTATTATCTCGTATTTTTGTTTTTCAGCCTTTTGTTTTTCATCCTTCTGCTTCGCGGCATTTTTGACGCAGTTCCAAAGGAGCTAAAGACCATGTCATTTCATCTGGTCGTTACGCTTTTCTCGCTGATCGGATTCATTTTCGGCGCGGCGGCATTCGCTTTGCTGCTCCTTTTTGTTATGGTATCGTTGATTTCCGGAACAGGTGAAAGGCTCGGAGAATACAAAGACTTTATTGTCGGCTTTTTTGATAGCATCGTCAGAACACTTAAAGATAAATTCAGCTTTTTTTAGCCTTTTGTCGGCTTGCGATCCTATTCCGTAAAAACCTTACAAACAGGCTCATCGCAAATGAGAGTGTAATAATCAGCGGCATTATAAGGTACCACTTTCCGCCGCTGTTGAATGCGTAAAAGTCCATCCAGTTATTTAGAATTACGACCTGTAAAAAATACACCGCTCCGTAAACAAGCACGGGCAATATTCCGATAAACACATCCCTGCGGCGCAGCTTTGTGTGCTCCTCCAAAAACACAAACGACACAAATGACAGCACGGGAGCCAAAACATGCATATGTAAGCCTGTTCCGCCCCATTCCATAGCTATTCCGTAAATTGGGATCAGCAGGCAGAGCACGGTGAAGAACGTCAGCATAAGCCCTACAACGCCCGCGTATTTAAGCAGCGTAAAGGCGCGCGCCACGGTTGTCCGCTTGCCCTGATGAATTTTTATTTCGCAGATCATAACAAGCGCAGAGGCTATCGCCGTAAGTATGTTTGAGTCGGTGGTGAAAAACATAAAGGTATGGTAGCTGTGTTCAAGTATCTCGCTCTTTATAAAAAGCGACGTGATAACTATTGTCGTTGTCGCCAAAAACACCCCTGCGTTGATGATGAGCGAAAGAATAGCTCGTGTTCTGACTGTCATATAATGCACCTTCAAATTTGTCATATTTTTAATCATTTTAACTAACCTGCGGAGAATTGTCAACAGATGACTAAAAACGAAAGTGGTGAAAACATGATACAAAACGAAATCATCTCAATGCTGTTTGAGAAGCAGGATATCCCATACCGGGATTTTCAAAGCAAGCTTATCCCGACGGTCGACCGGGACAGCGTTATCGGCGTACGCACTCCCGAGCTTCGCGCCCTTGCAAAGGAGCTTGCAAAGCGAAGCGATGTGAACAGCTTTTTAAGCGCTCTTCCTCACCGTTATTTTGACGAGAATCAGCTTCACGCCTTTATTATTTCACTTACAAAGGATTTTGAGCTTTGCGTAAATCAGGTCAATCAGGTCTGTGAGTTTCTTCCTTTCATTGACAACTGGGCGACCTGCGACCAGCTTTCGCCAAAGGTTTTCAAAAAGCACAAAACGGAGCTGCTGCCGCTTATTATCAATTGGATTGGAAGCGGCAAAACCTACACCGTGCGCTTCGGCGTGGGAATGCTTATGGAGCACTTCCTTGACGAAGCCTTTGATAAGGAGTATCCGCAAATCGCAGCGCAGATCCGCTCAGACGAATACTATGTAAACATGATGAGGGCGTGGTATTTCGCCACGGCGCTCGCAAAGCAGTACGAAGCGGTGGTTCCGTTTATCGAAAGCGGCGTGCTTGACGGTTTTACGCACAACAAGGCGATCCAAAAAGCGGTTGAAAGCTGCCGCATAACGCCCGAGCAAAAGGCGTATCTTAAGACGCTGAAGAAAAAAAGACTGACTGTCGGCAGCGTGACACTTGACCCATGACGCGCAAGCGTGACGCTTGACCCATGACGCGAATCATTCATTTGCAATTGACAAACCCTTTGTTCCCGCGAGATATAATGCGCCGTTATACCGAGCTATCCTTACAAACCGATTTTTCCAAAGGCGGTCGCGTGACGCGACGAACAGTACACGAACCATACAATTTATATATGAGAAAGCTTTTGTTCCCGCGAGATTAGACACGCCGTTGCAGAAACTTATATATTACATCTTGTTCTCCAAAGGCGGCTTTGGATGGAACGTCACGTTTCATTCTATCACCGGAAGCTTATATCCCAGCTCACGGGCGGTGTTTATGTATTCGCGGCAGTCATACTGCTCGGCGTCCGCCTTTTTGCGGAAGCCCCATCCGTAGAGCACGGCGGCAAAGTCAACGCCCGCGTCACGCGCCGCCTCGGCGTCAACGTAGCTGTCGCCCACAAACAGGGCGTCGGAAGGCTCCACCTCCAAATCAGCACAGACCTTTAAGAGCATATCTGTCTTGGTCATATCGCGCTCAACGTTTGTCGCGCATACCGTGTCGAACAGGTCGCCTATGTAATTATAAACGCTGAGCATGTTGTTGATAAATTTTTCGTTTTTCTGAGTCACAATAGCAAGCTTAAAACCGCTTTCCTTAAGCTTTTTAAGCGAATCGTCGATACCGTCGTAAATAAGAATCATTTCCTCGCCTTTGATCGAATACAGTTTGCTGTACTGGTTCATGGCGTACTCGATCTCATCCTCTTTCATGCCGTACAGCTTCATAAACCCCTGTTCAAGCGAAACTCCGATAACACCGTATAGCTCGTCATGCGAAACGGGAGTATAACCCATTGAAAGAGCGGTGGTGTTCATGCAGTAAAGGATTCCGGGCGCGGTATTAGCAATTGTTCCGTCAAATCCGATTATTATAAGTTTTTTCATATAATCACAGCCTGTCTGCACTTGATACCTTAAGTATATCATAAAAAAAGAGAATTACAATAGTTTTTCGATTGACAATTATATGACAAAGGGTTAAAATTATATTTACTAAATACTTGTGAAAGGCTGTTATATGGGCAATTCAAAAAACAAACAAAAAAACGTTAAACCGCTCTATGAGCGGTACACGCTGACAAACATAATCTGCAACTATTATCTGGTAATTGTGTTTACGTTATTTCCGCTGTATGTAAACATATCCTTTAACGAAACATTTCCGTTCATAAGCTTTGCGCACGGATTCAGTTCGATACGCCACCAAAAGTACTACTTCTTTTTGGTAATAACGGCTCTGGCGGTGATAGCAGAGATAATGCTGCTTGTCACAAAATCCTCAAAGGACGTCAACAAGCCCAATCCTTCGGCGCGAACCTTTTTGAATATAATGAGCTTTACCGACTGGGCTGTTATAGCGTTTGTGCTCACCTGCGCGATTTCAACCGCGTTTTCCGAGCATATCGATATGGCGGTCACGGGCGAAACGAGCATCATAGGCCATCTGCACGGGCGCAACAACGGAATGATACTTATGCTGTTTTACGCGGCGGTATATTTCCTTATTACGCGGTGCTTCCGCTTTAAGGAGTATGTATTCATAGCGATGGCGGCTGCAAGCGGAATAATTTACCTTCTTGCGGTGCTGAACGGCTTTTATCTTGACCCTCTCGGAATACTTGAAACGTTTAAGGGCAGCTCCGACCAGAGCGACATACGCTTCTATAACGAGTTTATGACGACCATCGGAAACAAAAACATGTTTTCAAGCGTAATATGCGTAACGCTTCCGGTTATTATTTCCATGTTTGTGTACACCAAAAAGCTATGGTGCAGGTCGGTGTATCTTTCGATCACCGTGCTCGGTTCAATGGCGGCGGTGATTTGTGACAGCGATTCCGTCGTGCTTGGCTTAGGAGCTTTTATAATGGTATTTACAACGGCTTATTCGCGCGATCCTCAAAAGCTACGCAAATTTATGTTGGCGATCACCGTTATGTTCCTGAGCGTGAAGCTGCTTTGGCTAATCTCGCTTATAAGCGGCGAACACTACAAGGAACTGAGCGCTATCCCGTATAAGATAATGCTTTCAAACACCACGAACTTTGTGATCGCGGCTTTGTCTGTAATTACAGCGGCGCTGTATATTGTAACGTTAAAGACAAAAATCACCCGGTTCCCCTTGGCTGTGCCGATCGCTTTGGGCTCACTGTTCTGCATAGCGGTACTGGCAGGACTGGGCACTATCATTTACTTCACCTTTATTAACACCACTGCCGATTTGGGCGAAAATGAGCGCGTTCTGCGGTATTCCGACGCTTGGGGCACACATCGCGGCTTTATGTGGAACAAGTCGCTTGAAGCATTCGGGGGCTTTAATGTTTTCAATAAGCTTTTCGGAACGGGACCCGAAACACTGTTCTATACCTTCTGGCCGTATTTTGCGGAGCTTGCGGAACGCTTCGGCGACGGCTCAACGGACGCCGCCCACAACGAGTATATCAACTACCTGCTCAACATCGGCATTTTGGGGCTTTTGTCATACCTTACATTTACCGGAAGCGCCCTTGTCAGCGCCTTCCGCGCGGCAAAAAAGAACCCCGTAGCGCTTGTTTTCGCCTCGGCTGTTGTAGCTTATTTGGCTCAGGCTGTTGTAAATATCGCCCTGCCTATAGCCACTCCCCTCTTCATCGTATTTGTTTCACTTTGCGAGGCGGCTAAAAGACAAACGAAAAACTCTGTTACCAATGTGGAAAAGGAGAGTAAGTATGAAAAACAACGTTAAGGATTCCTCAAAGCTGTTCTTGATAGCCTGCATCTTTATGATCTTATGCGGCGCGTTTTCCGCTGTGGGCGGTGTAAAAACCGTACTGTTTGCCTACGGCGACACAAACCACTATATACGGCTGCTGTCCATGCTGCAGACCTTTTCGGTAGTCAGTCTGCTTTGCGCTATCGTACAGATCATTGCGGGTTTCTTCGGTCTGCGAAACCCCGACGACGCGTCGTCCTGCCTAATGATATGCGCAATCGATTTTCCGGTTTCCGCCGTTGCGTACCTTATGGTTATCCTAACCTCGGGGCTCAGCATAAACATTTTTTTACCTTTGTTTATTTCGTCAGCGGCAGCGCATGTGCTGTACATTATCGGTGCGTTGCTCAACAAAAAAGGAAACGATGAACCGCGGGAATAGTGCTCATTTCAGATAAAGATACAGCGGTGCCGTCGATTATACGGTATTGCCTAAAAAAAGCAGGCTCAAATCTCTCAGTGAGTTTTGAGCCAGTTTTTTACAATTCTATTCTTCCGCTTTTGGGTACATACTCCGTAAGCTCTCCGCTTTCAAGTGACTTCTGCACGTCGATTATCCTCTGGTTTGAGGAGCCCCTGAACTGCAGGCTGATGTTGTACAGTTCCTGCACAAATTCGCCGTCTACGAGCACATCAATAAGCGAGAGCATTTCATCTGTGTATTCACACCTTGCACGGCTTTCGCTCAGAAGCTCTGTATCGAACAAATAGCCCGTGTAGCACCATATTGTCTTATCCGGGAAACGTTCCTTTACGCGGCGCAGAAACGGCAGCAGCACCGCCTGATTAGCAGGCTCGAACGGCTCGCCGCCAAGCAGCGACAACCCGTTTATGTAGTCAGGCTCAAGCTCGGAAATAATTTTGTCCTCTGTTTCGGCGGTAAAAGGCTCGCCGTAGTCAAAGCTCCAGGTTTCGGGGTTAAAGCAGTTTTTGCAGTGGTGGGTGCAGCCCGAAACAAACAGCGACACGCGCACGCCCTCGCCGTTTGCAATATCAAAATTCTTAATCTCTCCGTAATTCATAACAAAACCTCAAAATATTTTTGCAAAACACGGCGGCGGAGCCAAAGCCCCGCCGCCGCGCCCCGCGGTCGACACGGGAAACACACAATCAAAAACACACAATCATATTTTCAATTGCCAAATTCAAATTTATAACGTTATTACAGATGAAGCACGCGCTCCTGAATCTCCTGGGTGCGTCCCTGATTCCAGAACTGGGTGCCGATATAGCCGCAGGTTCTGCGCGCAACATTCATCTTGTCCTGGTCGCGGTTCTTGCAGTTGGGGCACTCCCAAAGCAGCTTGCCGTCCTCCTCAACGATCTGAATCTCGCCGTCATAGCCGCAAACCTGGCAGTAGTCGCTCTTTGTATTGAGCTCGGCGTACATGATGTTCTCATAGATAAACTTCATGACCTGAAGCACCGCGGGCAGGTTCTGCTGCATGTTGGGAACCTCTACATAGCTGATTGCGCCACCCGGAGAAAGCGCCTGAAACTCGCTTTCAAGCTTTAGCTTGTCAAACGCGCTGATACCCTCGGTTACATGAACGTGATAGCTGTTTGTGATATAGTTGCGGTCGGTAACGCCCTTGATAATGCCAAAGCGCTTTTGCAGGCACTTTGCGAACTTATATGTCGTGCTCTCGAGCGGAGTGCCGTAGATGCTGTAGTCGATGTTCTCGGCAGCCTTCCACTTTGCGCAATAGGAGTTGAGCTTCTTCATGATTTCAAGGCCAAGCTGTTTGCCCTCTTCCTCGGTCAGCTTTTTGCCTATAAGGCTATAAACGCACTCCCAAAGTCCCGCGTAGCCGAGAGAGATTGTGGAGTAGCCGCCGTAGAGCAGCTTGTCGATTGTCTCGCCCTTTTTAAGGCGGGCAAGCGCGCCGTACTGCCAAAGGATGGGCGCGGCGTCGGAGAGAGTGCCCTTAAGGCGCTCGTGTCTTGCCTGTAAAGCGCGGTGGCAAAGCTCCATGCGCTCGTCAAAAATCTTCCAGAACTTGGTCATATCGCGGTTTGCAGATAGACCTATATCAACAAGGTTTACGGTAACAACGCCCTGGTTAAAGCGTCCGTAGTATTTATGCTTGCCGGGAACGTAGTTGAGCGCGTTTGCCACATTGCCAACGCCCGCGTCGGTAAAGCGGTCGGGAGTCAAAAAGCTGCGGCAGCCCATGCAGGTGTAAACGTCGCCCTTGAGCTCGAGCATTACCTTCTCGGAAATGTAGTCGGGCACCATTCTCTTTGCGGTGCACTTTGCGGCAAGCTCGGTGAGGTACCAGTACTTGCTGTCCTCGTGAACGTTGTCCTCCTCAAGCACATAGATAAGCTTGGGGAACGCGGGAGTGATCCAAACGCCCTTTTCATTCTTTACGCCGCGGTAGCGCTGCTTAAGGGTTTCCTCAATAATCATTGCGAGGTCTGCCTTTTGCTGCTCGTTTTCCGCCTCGTTTAAGTACATATATACCGTTACAAACGGCGCCTGGCCGTTGGTTGTGAGCAGGGTTACAACCTGGTACTGAATAGTCTGAACGCCGCGGTTTACCTCCTTGCGAAGGCGCTCCTCAACGATTTGGTTAAGCTTTTCACCGCTCACCTCAACGCCCATCTCCTCAATTTCCTGCTTTACCTCGTTACGGATTTTCTCTCTCGAGATCTGAACAAAGGGAGCAAGGTGAGTAAGGCTTATGCTCTGACCGCCGTACTGGTTGCTGGCAACCTGGGCGATGATCTGGGTAGCAATATTGCACGCAGTTGAAAAGCTATGGGGCTTTTCAATCAGGGTGTCGCTGATCACGGTGCCGTTCTGCAGCATATCCTCAAGGTTTACGAGGTCGCAGTTGTGCATATGCTGAGCAAAATAATCCGAATCGTGGAAGTGGATAAGACCCTGCTTGTCGGCCTCTACAATATCGGGAGAAAGCAGCATTCTGCGGGTGAGGTCGCGGCTGACTTCGCCTGCCATATAGTCGCGCTGAACGCTGTTGACTGTTGGGTTCTTATTTGAGTTTTCCTGTTTTACTTCCTCGTTGTTGCACTCGATCAGCGAGAGGATGCGGTTGTCTGTGGTGTTTGCCTTACGAACCAAAGAGCGATTGTAGCGGTACCTTACATAGCGGCGGGCAAGCTCAAACGCGCCCTTAGCCATAAGCTGATCCTCGACCATGTCCTGGATCTCTTCAACCGAAACCGCGCGCTTGATTTTGTTGCAGCGGTACTCAACATAGTCGGCGATATCGATGATCTGCTCCTCGGTGAGGAACGGCGTGTCTGAGGAGTTGTTCGCCTTTCTTACGGCGTTGATGATTTTTTCAACGTTAAAAATCTCCTCGGAGCCGTTTCTTTTGATGATTTTCATGATTCTGACCTTCCTTATCCGTTAATTTCAAAAATCTATAGCAAGATTTAAATAATTGATTTAACCCGTGCGAGATATATTATACAACATGATTTTTAAAAATGCAATAGTCTTTTTGAACAAAGAACACAAGATGTTGTGTTCTTTAAAAGAAATAAGCACAGGATATTGACGTTTTGTAAACGCTCGTCAGAAAATTAACACACCCCGAAAACCGCATGGATAAGCGGTTTTCAGGGTGTTGGCAAAAGTATAATTCACGTTTGGAAAATTATAAGTTACAATATATATTGTGATTATGACAATATTGGAAACGTGGGAACGTGACGTTCCATCCGGCGCGCCTTTGGACAACATGATATAACAAATACCTTTCTGCAACGGCGCATCATAAATCGCGGGAATGGAAGCTTTCTTATATATTAATTGTATGATTCGTGTACTGTTCGTCGCGTCACGCGACCGCCTTTGGATAAATCGGTTTATAGCAAGCCTCGGTATAACGGCGCTTTATATCTCGCGGGAACGGAAGGTTTGTATTGCGCAAAAGTCTGATTCGCGAATTGGGTCAAGCGTCACGCTTGCGCGTCACGCGACTGAAAACGCAGCCGCAGTAGTTTTGCCTGTAAAGCTCATACTCGCGCGAAAGCTCGATGCTGCGCTTGTAGCCCTCTTTCTTCTTAAAATCGCTGTACAGCCAGCTTACGCCGTATTTTTCGCCCATCTCTGCCCCTATTTTATTAAGCAGAGCCGCGTTTTTGAGCGGACTTATCGTTAGCGTGGTCGTAAAATAGTCAAAGCCCTGCTCCTTCGCCTTCTTAGCGCTCGCCTCAAGCCTCAGCTTAAAGCACTCCTTACACCGCAGACCGCCCTCGGGCTCATTCTCCAAACCGCGCACAGCCCCAAAAAAATCCTGAGGCTCATACTCGCTTTCGGTCAGCTTTACAGGATGCTTAAATTCCTTTAAGGAAATATATCTCTTTTCCTCACTCAAACGATATTCGTATTCTTCTTTTATAGAAATATTCGGGTTGTAGTAATAGATCGTGATGTCAAAATACTGCGATAGATATTCAAGGCAGTAGCTCGAGCACGGCGCGCAGCAAACATGCAAAAGCAGCCTCGGCACCTCGCCCTTTGCCTGATGCGTTTCGATAACGCGGTCAAGCTCTTTTTGATAATTCATCTTATTCATAGGCTCAATATATACTCCAGCAGTTCTTGGGCGCTGTCTGCAACGAATGGCGCGCCCGCTTCAAGCAGCTCCTTTTTTCCGCGAAAGCCCCAGCTCACGCCAGCCATTTTAACGCCCGCGTTATGGGCGGTAAATACATCGACGTTGCTGTCGCCGATATACACGCACTCTTCGGGCTTTACGCCGTGCAGACTCAAAATAGCGTGCAGCGACTCGCCGTCGGGCTTGCACTTGTACTGCGGCTTCTGCCCCCACGCCTCTTCAAAGCTGTGCGACGGATAAAGCTTGCCGAGAATCGCACCGACAAACTCGTCGGGCTTATTTGACAGCACGGCGGTCATAATGTCTTTTTCGGCTAAGCTTTTAAGCAGAGCGTCACAGCCTTTATAGGCGGCGGTGTTGTCGTTGCAGTGCGCGGCGTACTCACGGTTGAATACTTCCATAACAGTTTCAAACTTCTCCCTATCGGAAAAATCACCCATCGCGCGCTCAGCCAGCTTTTGTCTGCCGTTGCCGACAAAGGTTCGGTAGGCGTCAACAGGGTGTTCGGGCAGACCGACCGCCCTAAGGCCCTTATTAACGCTGATTGCGAGGTCGGTAAGCGAATCGACAAGGGTTCCGTCCAAGTCAAACACAGCCATTTTTATCATCAGTGAAGCCCCTTTTCCATTTCAAGAAGAATAGCGCGGCACGGCGCCGCCTCAAGCCCTCCGAGCTTTACGGGAAAGGCGCACAGCTCATATTCGCCGTCGTCGATAGCCGAAAGATTCAGGTTTTCGAGCACAACAATGCCCACTCTTGCAAGCTCGCGGTGCGGACGCGCCTCATCAAACGGCGGCGCTATAGAATCCGCGTCAGTACCGACAAGTACCACGTCGCTGTCGGCGAGCACAATAGCGGCAGACTGGGAAAGATAAGTGTTTCCCTCGCCGTGGAAAAGGATCCTGCGCTTGCAGTAAGGCAGCAGACGCTCCATGTCGTCGCCCGTAAGAATCCCCTCAACGGTAATCACGGTGCATTTGCCGTAAAAGGTGTTGAGGCGGATATTGTCAACAGGGCTTCCGTCCTCACAAAAGTGCAGCGGCGCGTCGATGTGGGTGCCCGCATGAGTACACATGGAAAGCGCGGTAAGGTTGCACTCGTCGGTATCTATGTCTTTTATCGTGATAACCTCAGTGTCGGGGTCGCCCTCAAACACGGGCGCGGTAAGCGTATCAATTGAAATATCGTGAATAATCATTTCCTGTCCCTCCCTTAATACTAATATCCAATAAAACCCTTTAACATATATTTTAAAGCGTTTTAACGGTAATTAGCATAAAACAATTGTATCACAGCTTACCCCAAATTGCAATCATTTGGTCTGTTTCATGTTGTTCATAACAACAGGCAAAAAATAAGGGCACCCCTTTCGGAGTGCCCTCGGTAGTTTTAAAGCAAAACGCTTTATTTATTATTTGTTAGCAGGAATGATTCTGCCGTCTGCAAGAAGCTTGTTGCCTGCTTCGCCTGTACCCTCAGTATACTGAGCAAGGTACTTCTGAACGCAAGTTACGTCGAGAATAGAGATTCTGCCGTCGCGGTTAACGTCGCCGAGCTTCTCGGCTACTTCGTCAAACTTAACGAGCTCAATACCCCTCTGCTGGATCAGAGTAGCGTCGTCGATTGTAACATTTCCGTCGCCGTTTACGTCGCCGATGATGCCTACTTCTTCAACAGGAGCGTACTCAATGGTAATTGTGAACTTAGCCCCTTCCTTGGTAATAAAGTCGAACTCTCTGAGGTCGAGCTGAGCCTTAACTGTGCATACATCGTCTGTATCGAAGGCGATGTTGTCGCCGTTGTAAACAGCGTCTGTAGCAACGCCGCTCTCAGCGAAAGCGCCGCCGAAGTTGTGCGTCCATGCGCCGTCGATAGCAAACTTGATCTGACGCTCAAAGCCGTCGGGAACATTAGCAAACTCGATTTCCCATACGCCCTCTGCAACTTCTGTCATCTCGTTGGATGCAAAAGCGGGATCCCAAGCTGCGCCGTTGAGCCATGTGCCTTCGCCGTTACCTACAGCGTATACGGTGCCAACTTCAAATACAACATCAGCTACGATGTCGCCGCTTACGGATACAACATATCCGTCCTCGGTAGGAGCAGCGGTTACTGTGAATGTACCTGCGCCTGTAAGAGCAAAGGTAGCGTTGTTGCCGGTCTCGTCGCCGTACCAGTCTGCGCCGTTCTTAACAGCCTTGAGCTGAACTACGTCAAATGCCTTGTCAACGGTGTAATCCTTGGTGTAGGTGCCGTCGTCGTTAGCGGTCATGAGGTTAGCCTCGTTTGTAGCGTCCCAAGCTGTGCCGAAGATGTCGGCGGGTGTACCTGCTACAACGAAAGTATCGGCAGGAACGGGCTCGTCTTCTGTTTTGAAGGTAGCGGTAGCAACCAGCTTGCCGTCTGCGAGTTCAACCTTATCGAACGCCTTATCGTTAAGAGCAGCAGTAGTCGCGTCGGTGAACTGATAGCCATCGGCAGCGGTAAATGTTACTGTAAGAGTGTACTCGGTGTTGTAAGCCGCAATCTCATCAGCGGGAGACCAAACAGCCTCGGAAGAATAGTTACCGCCTACTGCGCCTGCAACTGTGGGCAGAGCCTCAGTAGCTTTTACTTCGCCGTCCATTGCAGCCGCAACGCTGTCAATGTCAACAACAGCGGGCTCGGTGGGAAGATTCAGTCTTTCCTTTACAAGGTCAAAGTCAGGATACTTTGTAACCTTTTCCTTCTCAACGCCTGTAGCCTCATCGACCTCTGTGGTGGTGATAGAAGTGTATCTGTAGCAATCCTTGAGGGTGCCGTCATCCTTTAAGTCGTCAGCGCCGTCAACATGTACATACTGAACGCCTTCATCATGCTTTGCGCCGAACTTCTCAACGTACAGATCATAAACATCCTGAGCGGAAGCGCCGAACTTCTCAATAACGGGCTTAATCTTTGCCCAGGTAAATGAGGGTTCGTTTACGGGGTTGGGAAGATACTTCTGGAGCGCGTTAGCCATTTCCAGAGCGTCGGGAGAGTTGCCCGCCTTTGCGCCGTCGATATAAGCGCAGAGGGTAGATACCTTTCTAACGGACTGGCCTTCGGCGTCGTTGGTGCCGAGGTAGTCGATCTTCTGAGAGTTAGCGGTATTCTCACGAACGGTAGCCTTTGAAGCGGGCTCTACGATGTGATATGTAGTACCAAGGGAATTGGTATTGAAGTACATATCGCAGGTCTGATAACCGTCAGTGTTCGGCTGAAGCAGGTCTGTCTGACCGGCATTCGCCTTTGTTGAGAACAGAACGCCGTAGTCCGCGCCTTCCTCTAACTCGCCCTTGCCGGACTCGGTGATGTCGAAGTAGTAAAGGCTGTCGCCTTTAGCGTCCTTGTACATCGAGGTCGAAGGAGCCTCCCAAGAGCTTTCCTTTACTTCGCCTTTGTTTCCGTAATAAGCATAGTAGTTACAGAAAACGTTGCAGGTATGCTTTTTAGCGTTGTATTTAACACTCGAGTTAGCGCCCCAAGCACTTGATGGGAACTGGAAAAATACAAGCTGATGTCCCGCGGCTTTTCTCTCGGCAGCAGTCATAACGCCTGTAGAATCGGCGTCAACCTGCGCAGCGGAAGCAGCTACCATGCTAAAGCACGAAGTTGCCATCAAGCCTGAAAGTACCAGACTGATGACCTTTGATGATTTTCTCATCATTAAATTCCTCCTTTTTGATAGTAACTCATATTTTGAGTGATTACATTATATCTCAAAATAATATATTTTACAATAGTTTTTTAGAAATTTTGTAATGAATTTTTAAACTTTCGGGAATCAATTACATTCACTTAAGCCATAAAGACAACAGGCGTTTGACAGCTGTGCGGATTTGGCTGCTAAAATCCAGTTTTTATCTTGACAAAGAGGACAATAGATAGTAAAATTTATAGAATAAACCGAAAACAAGTGAGGGAATAATATGGAAAACCAGAAAAAAACCATGGACAAAATAGTAGCCCTGTGCAAAGGCAGAGGCTTTGTATACCCCGGCTCCGAAATTTACGGCGGCCTTGCCAACACCTGGGACTACGGCCCTTTGGGCATGGCGCTTAAAAACAACATAAAGCAGGCTTGGCTTAAAAAATTTGTACAGGAAAACAAGTACAACGTTGGCCTTGACTCCGCTATTCTTATGAATCCCCAGACCTGGATCGCCTCCGGTCACCTGGGCGGCTTTTCAGACCCGCTTATGGACTGCAAGGAGTGCAAGACACGCCACCGCGCCGACAACCTCATCGAGGACTTTGACGGCACAAACGTAGCCGGCTGGTCAAACGAACAGATGATGGACTACATCAAGGAAAAAAGCATTCCCTGCCCCAACTGCGGCAAGCATAACTTTACAGACATCCGTCAGTTCAACCTGATGTTCAAGACTTTCCAGGGCGTTACCGAGGGCACTAAAAACGAGCTTTACCTCCGCCCCGAAACCGCTCAGGGAATTTTTGTAAACTTTGCAAACATCCAGCGCACAACCCGCAAAAAGGTTCCGTTCGGCGTTGCCCAGATCGGTAAATCCTTCCGAAATGAAATCACCCCCGGCAACTTTATTTTCCGCGTGCGTGAGTTTGAGCAGATGGAACTTGAATTCTTCTGCAAGCCCGGCACCGATTTGGAGTGGTTCGACTACTGGCGCAGCTTCTGCCGCGACTTCCTGTATTCGCTCAACATAAAGCCCGAGAACCTCAGACTGCGCGACCACGAGCAGGAGGAGCTGAGCTTCTACTCAAAGGCTACAACCGACTTTGAGTACCTGTTCCCCTTCGGCTGGGGCGAGCTTTGGGGCATTGCGGACAGAACCGACTACGACCTCACCCAGCACATCAACACAAGCGGCAAGGCGCTTGACTACTTTGACCAGACCACAAACGAGCGCTATGTTCCCTATGTAATTGAACCCTCTTTGGGCGTTGAGCGTCTTTTCCTTGCGATTGTTGTTGAGGCTTACGACGAGGAGCAGATCGACGAAAAGGACACCCGTGTTGTTATGCACCTGCACCCCGCGCTTGCTCCCTTCAAGGCCGCGGTGCTTCCGCTCAGCAAAAAGCTCAGCGAAAAAGCAGGCGAGGTTGCCGATATGCTGTCAAAGGACTTCATGACTGACTTTGACGAAACAGGTTCTATCGGCAAGCGCTACCGCCGTCAGGACGAGATCGGCACGCCCTTCTGCGTAACTTACGACTTCGATTCAATCGAGGACGGCTGCGTTACCGTGCGCGACCGCGACACCATGCAGCAGGAGCGCGTTAAGATTGACGAGCTCAACGCGTACATCGCGGAGAAAATCAAGTTTTAATTGACATATAAAATTTCAGGCTCAGCCCCAAAGCAGGACTGAGCCTTTTTTATGTATTCATCATTATTTAAATAATCTGAGCAAGTCGTCCTTGCACTTCATAACGCAGTCGTAGCCCTCCTGAATGGTGAGATCGATATTCTCCATTGAGAAGATAGCCGTTTTGCTGTTTTTGATTTCAACGACGTAGTCGGCGAGCTTTTTGGATTCGCGCGTGCTGTTTACCGAATACAGGTCAAGCGCACGCCATACCACCTTGAGCATGCCCTCAAGCCCTGTTTCGGGAACATAATCCATAACGTCAAAGGCAATAGCAAGCACCTTGCCAACGCCCATATCGCGCATGATTTTTGTTGGCAGGTTGTCCTTTGAGCCGCCGTCGATAAAATTATACTGCTTGTAGCTGCAGGTGGTGTAGATCGCCGGGAAGGTCATACTCGCGCGCACCGCAAGCTCAAGAGGCGCGCCCGTTATGTAGTGGATATGGTCGGTTTGAAGCCCCTCGTCAAGAGTGGTAAAAATGCACTCGTCGGTCGTGTAGGTGTCGTTTGTGCAGATAGACAGATTGATAGGCAGATCTTCAAAGCCCTTAATTCCCTTTGCGTCCATCGACTCCTTAATAATATCGGAGATTATTTCGCCGTCCTTAAGGCCGTCCTTCTGATTCTTTTTGCTGAACTTAAGCGACGCAAGCTCCTTTACGATAGGAACGGGTCTGAAATCGGCAAGAGTTGTCCAGTATTTTTCGGCGAACGCCTGCATTTCGTCGGCACTGTAGCCCATTGCCGTAAGAGCCGCCATAGCCGAGCCCGAGCTTGTTCCTGCTACATACTGCGGACGGATGCCCAGCTCGTAAAGAGCGCGGACAGCGCCGATATGTGCTATACCCTGCAAGCCGCCGCCCGAAAACACAAGCCCCAGCTCATTTTTGCGTTTTTCCCTGTCAATCACTTTCATTCCCCTTTTCGGTTTCCAAATAATCCATTTCCGTTATTTATCCTAAATGATAATAACTTTTTTGTCAAGCCATTTCGGCTGTTACCGGGTTATTTATAGAATCTGTAAACGTTACAGTATGACTCGGTTTCAACAAAATAGTCGTACCAGTTGAAGAACTCCTCAAACTGCCTGTCCTTCTGGATTATCTCGTAATGCTTGAGGTCGGTGTTTTTTGTGATTTTATTGATCACATAATCGCTGTCGGCAAGACGTGAGATATAAACCGTAACCTCGCTTAGCTCTCTGAGCTTTTCGTCCGAGGTCATTTTGTCGATGCTGTCGCTCTCCTTGCGGTCCACGTTGCCGTTTGTCATAAAGCTCTCGGCAAGCTTTCCGACCTTCCCGTTTGTGATTACTCCCCTGCTCTGTGCGAACTCATCGAGCTCGTCGTACAGGGTTTTTGACATCTCGGTCGTCTTGGCTATCATAACGCTGTCATAGTTCATGAACTTGTCGATGCACTTGTTCCACTCCATCATAGCCGTGCCGACAAACACGCAATTGTCGGTTTTTGTATCGTAAAGATTGGTCTCGCCGTAGATGTAGTAGGGCTTAACCGGGATAAACGCCAGAGCGCTTGCCGCGACAATGCACGCGGGAACCGCAAGCACCGCCTTTGTGTTCTTTCTTCCGATGCGTGAGAAATTAACGACCTTAATAAATCCGTAGCTGAATATCAGCGAAACGAACGGCAGACACGCCATAACGTAGCGGTCGCTGTTGAATGGCGAAACAAGAGCGATAAAGATGAAGTAAACCGCGCCCGGAACGATGATGAACCACGCTTTACGCGGCAGCTTTTTCTTTTTGATAAAGCGCATACAGATGTACGACGCAAGCAAAAAGCCCGCGCATAAGCCCAGCAGCCATCCCTGACCGAGGAACATATCCTTGGCAAGCAGCTTTATATAGCAGACCACCTTGTACCACAGATATGTGACGATGGTAATGGTATCGATGTCCATTTTTAGTGAGCCGAAGCCGCGGTTGCCGCCCAGTACGTTTGTGATGATGTACGGGTAAATAGCCAGCGCTATTCCGGCTCCGGCAAAGGCAACGGCTACATAAGCGATAAGGCTTTTGATATAGCGGTCCTTGATTTTATAGATAAGCATAACAAGACCGATAAGCCCCGCGCAGAGAATAAAATAATACTGCGTAAGCACGCCCGCAATGACCGTAACCAAAAGCAGAGCGCAGTCTGAAATTCTAATTTCGTTTTTCCTGTCATACATGCGAAGGGTGACGTACAGGAACATGAGCACCCAAAATGTGAGCGAGGCGTACATGCGCAGGTATATAGTAGTAGTTATACAGGCTATGCTCAGCGCGTAGCCCCCGACGCCTATCAGCGCGTAAAGGTTATTGCCCGTGACGCGCTTTCCAATTTTATAAAGCAGGATAAGCGAACCGGTCATCATTACGACGTTTATCGCAAACGCAAGCCAGCGGCTGAAAACGCCCGGGAAGAACGAGCAGACGGTATGCACCAGCGCGTAATAGAGCGGCGGATGCGAGGCGTCGACAACTTGATTATGATATACATTCCCATAGTCAAAGCGGTGTTCGCCCGCGGTGAGGTATTCGTTGAAGTCGTCGGGTGAGTTCCATTCGCCGTCCACGCCGAGCTGCTTTGAGGAGTTTGCAAGATTATATGTCAGCAGCTCGTCCTCGTGATAGCCCTGCTTGACAGCCATAAAGACAAAGCTTACTGACAGGCTGACTATCATGATCGCCGCCAGCACAATGCGTGAAACTTTATTGCTTATTTTCATACTTTCATTCCTTTTTTATTATTACAGCGCCGAGCCGCGGTATTTTGTCCAGCGGTAATCGGGGCTTTTTTTCTCAATTCTTTTTTCAAGCCCTGTCTGTTTGTCCAAGGCGATTTCAAAATATTCCTGTCTTAACAGGCATTGAACACTGTGATTGCCGTTTGTAATGTCAATGCGCTTTAGGCGCTTGTTGTCAAAGCTCAGAAAGCTGTCGTCAACATACAGGTATCCGCCCGAAACCGTCATGCGATTTGTGTTTGCCCTAAGCTTTATGTTCATCGGCAAACTTGTTTTTGTTTCGATATCAATCCGATACAGGCTGTGCTCCTCTGGTTCGGTGCCGCCGTAAGTGCCGCTCCTGAGGTAAGCCGCATTATTCTGAACATCAACAGCGTAGTTGTCGGAGGAGATATCCGAAACCTTCTCGTTTTGGATTCCGTCGGTGTTCATGCGTTGCAAAAACGACTTGCCGTTTTCCAAAAATAGATAATACAGCTTTTCGCCGCAGAGCGAAAGATTGCACGCGTTTCCGAGCCGCTCGCCTTTGTATTCCTCGCCGTATCCCGAAAAGCCGCCATTAAGCAGTACCTTATCCGAGCCGTCTGCGCGCATTTTATATAGCCCAACTCGGCGGTCGCTGTAGCTGTAGCTGTTTTTCTCAACGCTGTATGTGTAGCCGTTGTCGGCGTAGTAAATCCAGCCGCCGCTTGCCAAAAAGCATGCCGCGCGCACGTTGTCACCGCCCGCAAACTCAATCTTGCCGCTGTCTTTGTTAATCCTTACAAGGCGGTAGTTGAGCGCCCTGTGCTTTTCGCGGAAGGTATCGCGCGCCGCAACGCGTGCGTAAATATAATCGCCGTCAACCGTAAAGTCCTCAAGATCTTTGACAAAAGTCAGCTCACCCTCATACGAATAGCCGAGAACGCTGCTTTTCATTTTTTCAGCGCTTACAAAAACCTCGTCATCGGCGGAGTTTGCCCCCGTAAGGGTTATTTTGCGCAGGCAGCCCTCGTCATCAAGCCCGTAGAAAACATCGCCGTCGGCGGCAAAGCCTTGAAGGCTTATTGCTTTGCCTCCCGGGCTGCGGATTATTGCCCTTTCCTCGGGGCAGGGAGAAAGCCGCACTTCGCTTATATTAACGCCGCCCGTTATCTTTCCGTAGGACGACCTTACAAATGCCTGAGACTGCGACTGAGGATACACGCTATCCGAAGGATCGGGCTCCTCCTTTGGGTCGTCGGGCAGAACGCGGCTGCTGTCGGCCGCCGAAGGCGCCGCTCCGCCGTTACCCGACTGCTTTTTTACCGAGTTTTTAAGTCCGAACCAATTAAAAGAAAACGCGGCAAAAATACCCCCGCTCAAAACGCAGAGCGCGAGCATAACTGCCGTGATGGGAATCAAAATATTATTCTTTTCCTTATCCGCGGTACTGTCCGCTGTGCCCGCAGCCGTTTTATGCCTTAAATATACAACATTCGCGGGCTTCCCCTTTACGGAAGAAGCCTTTTGAGCGGAGTCGCACTCGGGGCAAGCCCCGCTCTCGTTTAACGGTGAACCGCAGACATCACAGAATTTCACCATTTTATTCTCCTAAGGAATTATCAGAGCTTATGTCCGCACTCAATACAGAAGAATACCTCGGGGTCGGTTGTGGTAAATCCGCAAGCCGGGCATGTTTTTCCGGCAGGGGCGCTCTTTTTGGCGCTCGAGTCAGCGGAGGGCAGACGCGCGCCGCAGTTATTGCAGAAAACAGCCTCGGAGTCGGTAGACTTAAAGCCGCATTCCGTGCAGAATCTTACACCTCCTTCGGCAGCAGGCGCCTCAACGGGCGCGGGAGCCGCTTCCTCAGCCTCAACACGGGCGCCGCATTCTGTGCAGAACATGCACTCGTCCTCGAGAACGGCACCACACTTTGAGCAAGCCCTGTCTTTTTTAGGCTCGGCTTCATATACCTTTGTGGGAGGTGCCGCAAAAACAGGCTCCTCGGCTTTGGGCTCCTCGACAACGGGTTCCTCGGCTTTGGGTTCCTCTACAGGTGGTTTTTCACCGGCGACCTTAAAGCCGCAGAAGTTGCAGAAAATAGATTTAAAGTAAATCTCAGCGCCGCATTTTGGGCAGAGCATAAGCTCTTTCTCCAAAAGCTCCTTATTTCTGCGCTCTATCTCCGCCTGCTCCTCAGCCTTGCGGACAGCCTCCTTGTGATCCTCAATTGCCTTTTCGCTCGCCTTGACCGCGCCTATCAGCTCGGGAAACTCGGGGTTAGCGTCGTCCTTGTGGGCGGCATAGTACTGCTCGCCGATTTTAGCGTAGCATTCCTTGATCTTTGTTTCTTCGCTTTTTAACAGGTTTTCGTCATAAAGCGCCATAATATACACTCCTTTTTCGGCAAAATTATATATTTTTACTTATTTATTATATAATACAGCGGTTTTTCTGTCAATGCTTTTTCAAAAAAGATTCGGCTCAAAACAGCAAAGTGTTCTGAGCCGAAGCATTAATTATTTATATCAGTCGATTGTGTAGAGGTATCTTCCCTTATCGTTTAACTGATCAATAGCGCGGTAGGTGTGCGACTTTCCGTCAAACGCTATCTTATCGGTCTGGACGGTTCCGTTGTCGAAGATGACATACTCAACATAATCGGGAATCTCTGCCGAATAGGCGTTGTGTCCGTCAATATCGGCGATCTGAGTCATCGCGGTACCCGGCCATGAAAGCGGATAGTTGCCGCTTCCGTAGTAATAAACGTTGATAGTACCCTCCCAGTCAAGGGTGTTTACAAATGTGGCGATAAGCTTATCTTCGGGATCGGGATCGGGCTCTGGGTCGGGGTCTTCATGAGTATATCCCGCCTTTATTCTTGCCAGAGCGGTAACGTCGGTGATAGTCAGTTTGTCGTCCGGGTTGACGTTGGCTATTTCATACTGAAGCGCGTCGAGGTCGATAAACTCGGCAAGATAGCGCTGTATCTCGGTGATGTCGTTGATGTCGAAAACGCCGCTGCGGTCAACGTCATATTTAACCTTTGAGCCGTTGTAATCGGCGTACATCTGATTTGAAAGCCATGCCGCGCGGGTCGTCATCCAGTCGCAGGCGTAGTTGAACATATTCGTAAAGTTCGCGCTGTAGCGTGTAGATGATGAAACCTCGGTGTACGTTCCCTTGTAGAAGTCAAAGCTCGCCTTCTTTAATGAACTGTGCGAGGCTATCCAGCTGCCTGTGTTCAAGAGCCAGCCGCTCTTGTAGTTCATCGCGGCGCTGTCCGCGATATAGCCGTAGTATTTTTTAGCGCTGTAAAGCTCGTCCGATACATAGGGATTTTCGGTTTTGCCGCTGAAATAATTGATAGCGGGCATAAAGTCCTCAAACCAGACCTGAGCCGCGGTTGCCTGAACTTCTTTGTTGCGGGCGAGGTTGTTGATGATGTTATAGGACATGGTCTCGTTGCTGCTTTTGCCCTTGTAGCGGCACCACCAGCCTGTGGGTTTCTCATAGTCGCTTACGCCCATGCTGTTCAGGTCGCGGCTAACGCCCACAGCGTTGCCCAGCGAGTTATCGTAGTCCCAAACGGGCGAACCAAAGAACTTGTAGCTGCCGTTTTCGTCGGGCTTATAGGTAAGGAAGGTGCTTGAAACGCCCGAATCCCAGTTTTTGCCGAGCTCGTTGATCAGGTAGAGCTTTGCGGCAGAGTCAAGGTCAATCAAATCTGCTATTGAGGTTGAGCTGTTGCGGATAGCCGTGCGGCAGGTCGAAAGCAGCTTGTTGAATTTATCGGCCACATAGGTCTTAACCTCGTCGTAGCCGGGCTTTCCTGGGTCGATTTCGGGGGACTTAATTGTGATTTTAATACCGCCGTCGCAGGTTACATAATAATCGCCGTCGCCCGCGCTTGCGTCAACCTCGGCAATAAACGAGAAGTCGTCCTTGATTGTGCCGTCCTCGTTGAGGTAATCGGTGTCGGAAACGTCGGTTACAAGGCTGCCCGCCTCTACCTTTTCGGTCATCTGATAAGAGCCCCAGTAGAAGCCGTTTACATAAAAGTCAACATAGCGCGAGTCGGAGGCGTAGGGCATTCCCACAGCGTCCGAAAGGTCGTAAAGAATGCGGTTGCGCGAGAGCGAGTCGTCCTGATAGTTTGGCAGGATAGAATACTTTTTATTCTTTTCCATGCCCGCTATCGACACTTTCTTATCGTAGGTGATGTTATAGCCCTTTTTCGGCTTTGCCCACGAGGTATTGCCGCGTCCCTTGATTTTCTTGATGGTAGTGTTGTCGATTTTGCCGTCAGCGCCAACAACCGCGCCAGCAGCGGTCGCCTTGTTTTCCTTGTCGGCGTTGAGGTATGACATAAGGTCGGTTCCGTTGCCATCGGCGTCGGGATTGTTTACATAAACCGCAGCTTCGGCGTTTGATTTCATATACTTTAAGGTATATGTACTTCCGCTTGCCGTAACGCTGTAGCTCTGCGACGCGCTGTACGGCACGGTTTCGGTTTCGCCAGCTCCGATCGTAACGCCGTTAAGCGTAACCGCTGACGAAAAGCCGTTGTAAACATCAACCTGATCCGTATCGGCTGATGTGGGTAGGAAAAAGTATTTCTCGCTTGGATTTGAAACGCTCATTCTCTCGTCATGAATGCTCTGCCACGCCTGCCATGCCTCGGTGTCGCCTGAGCCTGTGACCGCGTGAGCGTACAGTGCCTGCTGAGAAGCAAATGCCGAGGGCTTAGCCGCAGCCTCGGGCTCGGTTTCCGCCGCGCTTACCGCGGATACCGACAAACAGCCGAGCGCCATAATTGCCGAAAGAATAATTGCCGCCGCTTTTTTCATTGGAATTACCTGCCTTTCAATTATATTTTTTTTGCTTGGCTTCATTCTATCACACGGTTTTCACATACGCAAGTACAATTTAACAAATTTCTATTATTTTTAAGATTCCTCTTTATTTTTTCAAAAATCTTTGCTATAATAGGTTTTAACCGCGGATAACAGCGGTTTGAAGGTATTATGTGAAAAGAATTTCAGACAAGGAAGTGGTCATATGTTAAACACAAAAAAACACATTTTTAAAGGAGCGTTTGCGGCTCTTTTGGCAACCGCGCTGGTCGCAGGCGTTATGACAGGCTGCGGCAAATCCGACAGTTCAAGTTCAGGCTTGGGCGACACCAAGGAAACCCAGGTCGTTACCGAGGTAGTGAGCGGTATTCTTGTTGACGAAAACGGACAGCCCATCACCGACGAAAAGGGCAACTTTATTTCCGCCACGGAAGCCGATAAAACCGAGGGCGACAAAAAGCAGAGCAGCTCCGAGCAGAAGTCAAAGACGGAAAGCGGCTCGCAGAAGTCCGATACTTCGTCAAAATCCGAAGGCGGCTCGCAGAAGTCAGACACCTCGTCAAAATCCGAGGGCGGCTCACAGAAGTCCGATACTTCGTCAAAATCCGACGGTTCAAGAACAAAGACTCCCTCGGGAGCGTCAACAGTCAGTACAACAAAGAAATCCAATGCCGATACCTCTGCAAAAACCCTTACGATTGGCGGAAAAGAATACAAGGTCGGCGACAAGGTAGTCTGCACATATTTCCTTGAGGTTCCCCAGACCATGCTCAACTTCCAGGGACAGCTCAGCTTTGACTCCTCAATGCTCAAAAAGACCAACTCCTATCTTGTTGCGCCCGCAACCTACAGCTCGATCATCAACAACAACCTCAACGACCGCGTTGTATTCAACGGCTCAAACCTCAGCGGCTACGATTTCAGCTCACCCGGTTACGAGTTCCTTGTTGTTGAGTACGAGGTACTTAAAACAGGCACAACTGAGCCCGCATTCACTTTTGAGGTGCTCAGCGATGTTAACGATAAGGCCTACGCCGACGCTTCATCAGGCAAGCTCATAAACGGCGCAAAAATTTCGGCTGTTTATTCGTAAGCCAAACTTAATAACACGCGGCGGCTGTCTTTACGGCCGCTGCTTTTTGCACTTATAACTGTACTCTTTATTTTTGCGTAAACTGTCTATTTTTTAAAGTACAGCAATGTGATACAATTCCAATGTAAAGGCAATACCACACAATTACGGTGTGCGGATTGCGCAGTAAAATTTTTCGTCAGAGTGTACAAATAAATTGAGGTAAGGCTGACGCCTTGCCGAGGTTTTTTGGACAGTCTGACGGAATAATATTCAAGCAATTGTGCGGTGTTGCCTAAATAAAGGAGGGAACAAAATGCAGAGCAAGGCGCTTGTAATAAACGACCTTTCGTCGTTCGGAAAATGCTCGCTTACGGCGGCAATAGCGGTTCTGTCCGCAATGAATATCCAGCCGTGTCCGCTTCCTACAGCGGTGCTCAGCAGCCAGTCCGAGTTTCCTAACTTTTTTTGTAAGGACTTAACCGAAATCATGCCCGAATACAAAAAAGCGTGGCTGCAAAACGGCGAGCGCTTTGACGGCATTTGTACGGGCTACTTTGCAAACAGCGCCCAGCTTGACAGCGCTATTGACATTATCAATACCTTCGGCAAGAGCTGCCGCGCCGTGCTTGCAGACCCCGTTATGGGCGACGGCGGAAAGCTTTATCCTGTTTACGATAAGTCGGCATGTGAAAAGATGAAGCTGCTTGCAAGCCGCGCCGACATACTAACGCCCAACCTGACCGAGCTTTGCATACTGACCGGCGCTGACTATTCTTCCCTAAACGGAAATCCCGATTGTCTTGAACGTATTGCTCAAACAGCCAAGCCGCTTGCCGACGGGCGCGGGGTTATAGTGACGGGCATACGATGTTGCGGCGAGATCTGCAACATGGTTATCGGCGGCGGAAGCGTTGACGTTATCCGCTCAAAGCTTGTCGACGAGAGCTTTTCCGGCACGGGCGATATTTTTTCCGCGGTGGTGTTCGGCTCGGTGCTCAGCGGCAAAACGCTTTTGGAGTCGGCAAAAACGGCGGCAAGGTTTGTTGAGCTTGCGATATCCGACACAATAAAACAGCATCACGACCCGATTTACGGGGTGAATTTTGAAAAATATTTGACAACATTAGCAGAGGTGAAATAAATGCAAACATTAAAAGCACAAAAAACAAAAAGCACAGGAAAGACTCTGGCGATCACCGCGATGTTCGCGGCTCTGGTTACCGTCACAACAGCCTTTATCAAAATACCCGCTCCGCTCGGGTACGCGCACGCCGGCGACTCGGTGATTTACCTTGCGGCGTCCGTGCTTCCCGCTCCGTTTAGCTTTGCGGCGGCGTCCATAGGCGGCGCGCTTGCGGATCTGATGTCGGGCTACGCGGTATGGGCATTTCCTACCGCAATAATCAAGGCGCTCAACGTGCTTCCGTTCTTCATTATCAGATTGATTCTGTCAAAAAAGAATAAAGACGATAAAATCCTGCGTCTGCCTGTAATCGCGGCGCTTGTTCTTACAACGGCGGTAACAGTCGGCGGCTACTTCCTCGCAAACTGCCTTATTTACGACTTCAGCGCGGCAGTCGCCGAGGTGACCTTTAACCTTGTCCAGTCTGCTGTGGGCGCGGTGCTTTTCGCGGCTATGGCTACGGCGCTTGACGCGGTAAAATTCAAGCAGCGCCTCGGCAGGATCATCTGAGCCTAAAGCAAAAAAACAATTGAATTATCCCGATAGATATGCTATACTTTATTTTGTATAGCATATTTGTTTTTGGAGGGAATTTTATGAGTGAAAAAACGGTTCGCACCCGTTACGCGCCCAGCCCCACGGGCTTTATGCATGTGGGAAATCTTCGCACGGCTCTTTATGAGTACCTTGTGGCGAAATCTCAGGGCGGCAAATTTATTCTGAGGATCGAGGACACCGACCGCGAGCGCCTTGTTGAGGGCGCGGTCGACTTTATCTATAATACGCTCGAGCTCGCTGGACTTAAGCACGACGAAGGCCCCGACATTGGCGGCGGGTTTGGCCCGTATATCCAGTCCGAGCGCAAGGACATGTACCTGCCCTACGCCGAGCAGCTTATAAAAGATGGCAAGGCGTACCGCTGCTTCTGCACCAAGGAGCGCCTTGAAAAAATCCAGAGCGAAACCGTAGGCGGCGGCTATGACCGCCACTGCCGCGACCTCTCAGAGGAAGAGATCGCTCAGAAGCTCAAAGACGGAGTTCCTTATGTTATCCGTCAGAAGATGCCTGTTGAGGGCAGCACCACCTTTTCGGACGCGGTTTTCGGCGACATTACGGTTGAAAACAGCGAGCTTCAGGATCAGATCCTTATCAAAACCGACGGCTACCCCACCTATAACTTCGCAAACGTTATCGACGACCACACCATGGGCATTACCCACGTTGTGCGCGGCAGCGAGTATTTGAGCTCAACGCCCAAATACAACCTGCTTTACGAGGCGTTCGGCTGGGAGATCCCCACATATATCCACCTGCCGCTTATCATGGGCAAGGACGAGGACGGCAACGTGTCAAAGCTGAGCAAGCGCCACGGCGCGACGGGCTTTTACGACCTTATCGACGACGGCTACCTGCCTCAGGCTATTATAAACTACATCGCCCTGCTCGGCTGGTGCCCCAAGGATAATCAGGAGATATTCACGCTCTCAGAGCTTGAGCAGGCGTTTGATATAGACGGAATCAGCAAATCACCGTCGGTTTTCGACTACGACAAGCTCTCGTGGTTCAACGGCGAGTACATCAAAGCTATGACACCCGACGAGTTCACAAAGGCGGCTATGCCGTATTATAAAAAGGTTTTCGGCGACAGGGAAATGCCGTGGGACAAGCTTGCCGAAATGCTGCAAAAGCGCGTTACCCAGCTTACCCAGATCCCCGAAATGCTCGACTTCTTTGTAGAGCTGCCCGAGTATGATGTTGAGATCTTCTACCACAAAAAGAGCAAGACCACTCCCGAAAACACGCCCGTTATCCTCAAAGAGGCGTACAAGCGCCTAAAGGCTCTGCCCGTTTGGGACAGCGTTTCGGTTCACGACTGCCTTATAGACATGGCAAAGGAAAAGGAGCTTAAGAACGGCACGGTGATGTGGCCTGTAAGAATAGCCGCGGCGGGCAAAACCGTTACGCCCGGCGGCGCAATCGAGATACTTGAAATTCTGGGCAGAGATGAAACCCTGCGCAGAATGGAACTGGGAATGGAGAAGCTTTAATTCATTATAAATACTACAGATAAAGGACTATGATTATGTCAGATACAACAAACAACGAAATTATGCAGGGTAATTTTATCCACAGCTTTATTGACGAGGACATTGCCGAGGGTGGCAAATACGAGGGCAAAACCGTTCACACGCGCTTTCCTCCCGAGCCCAACGGCTATATGCACATAGGTCATGCTAAGGCGATATGCATTAACTTCGCTACCGCGGAAAAATACGGCGGACTGTGCAACCTGCGCATGGACGACACCAACCCAACCAAGGAGGACGTTGAGTACGTCGACGCAATAAAAGAGGACATCAAGTGGCTCGGCTTCGACTGGGGCGACCGCTTCTTCTACGCCTCGCAGTATTTTGAGCAGATGTACGCATATGCCGAGGAGCTTATCCAAAAGGGTCTTGCGTATGTTTGCGAGCTCAACGCCGAGCAGATGCGCGAGTTCCGCGGCGACACCCAGACTCCCGCAAAAAGCCCGTACCGCGACCGCCCGATTGAGGAAAGCCTCGATTTGTTCAGAAGAATGCGCAAGGGCGAGTTTGCCGACGGAAGCATGACTCTGCGCGCAAAGATCGACCTCGCCTCGGGCAACTTCAACATGCGCGACCCCGTTATCTACAGAATCAACCGCATCAGACACCACCGCACGGGCGACGAGTGGTGCATCTACCCCATGTACGACTTTGCCCACCCGATTGAGGACGCGCTGGAGGGCATTACCCACAGCCTTTGCTCGCTTGAATTTGAGTCGCACCGTCCGCTTTACGACTGGGTTATCGACAACATCTCAGCGCCCGCGAAGCCGCGCCAGATTGAGTTTGCGCGCCTTGGAATCAACAACACAGTAATGTCAAAGCGCAGGCTCCGTCTGCTTGTTGAGGACGGCTATGTAAACGGCTGGGACGACCCGCGTATGCCAACCCTCTGCGGACTTCGCCGCCGCGGCTACACACCGCACTCAATCCGCACCTTTATCGACCAGATAGGTGTGTCAAAGGTAAATTCAATCGTCGACTACAGCTTTCTTGAGCACTGTCTGCGTGACGACCTGAACGAAACAGCCGAGCGCGCCATGTGCGTTATCCACCCCGTAAAGCTCATCATCACCAATTATCCCGAGGGCAAAACCGAGGAGTTTGAAGTTGAAAACAATCCCAACCGCCCCGAGGACGGCACAAGAACCGTCACCTTCTCGCGCGAGTGCTGGATTGAGGCCGAGGACTTTATGGAAGAACCCATCAAAAAGTACCAGCGCCTTTACCCCGGCAACGAGGTGCGCCTTAAGGGAACATATATTGTAAAATGCACGGGCTGCAAAAAGGACGACGACGGAAACGTTGTTGAGGTTTACGCCGAATACGACCCCGAGACCCGCGGAGGAAATACCCCCGACGGCAGAAAAGTGCGCGGCACGATCCACTGGGTTGACGTAAATAACTGCGCCGAAGCCGAGGTGCGCCTGTACGACAACCTTTTCACCGTTCCCGACCCTGATGTCGGCGACAGGAACTTCCTCGACTACATCAACCCCCATTCACTCGATATCCTGCAAAACTGCAAGGTTGAAAAAAGCCTTGAAAAAGCAACAGCTCCCAAAAGCTTCCAGTTTATGAGAACCGGCTACTTCTGCGTAGACAGCAATGACAGCTCGCCCGAGCACCTTGTGTTCAACCGCAGCGTATCGCTCAAGGACAGCTTTAAGAAAAAGTAATATCAATCACAACCGGCGCAGACCTTTTAAAAACGTCTACGCCGTTGCTTTATGAATATTTATTCACAATTATGAAACAACAATTATAATATACTTATAGTATCTTCTATTATTCTTATAAATCGTAGGCCGCATAAACGCTGTACCTTTGGTCTACATTTCGTTACTATAGTTGATTGAAGAAAAATCATATTTCCTTTAATATATAATTAACAAATATGATAGGCAGGAATGAATATGGATAGAGCATCATTATCAAGACTAATAGGGGCAAATATCCGCAAATACAGAATTCAAAAAGATGTAAGCCAGGAGCACCTTGCGCTGGAATCGGGCATTCATCCCGCTTATATAAGCAAACTCGAGCGCGGTGAAAAGTGCCCCACCATTGACACGCTTTACAGACTTGCAAAAGCCTTGGGCATACCGGTTTACAAGCTCATCGATATCGACGGCGATATGGATAACATTTCCGATACCGCGTACAAAATCCAAAAGTCGCTCAGCGAGCTTAATATCGAACAGCAAAACCGCGTAGCAGATTTGATTGACGAAATCGTAGACCTTATAAAGTAACGCTCTGAAAAGAGCGTTTTCTTTTTTTCTCTTTTATTTTTTTAAGATTTGTGCTATACTTTTAGTGCCAAAAATAAACAATACCTATAGTATTAGCCGGAGGCGTTTATCATGACAGTTCTTGTTACAGGCGGCGCGGGCGGAATAGGCTCTGCCGTCTGCCGTTCATTTTCCGAAAAGGGCTATGACGTTATAATCCATTACTACAGCGGCAAGGAACGCGCCGACCTGCTCTGTAAAGAAATAAATAATAAATACGGCACAAACGCGCATGCTGCATACTGCGACGTTTCGGATCCCTCATCCGTGCGGGCGATGTTTGACAAAATCGACAGCGCCGAAGAACGAGTCGACGTACTTATAAACAACGCGGGTGCCGCTCAGCAAAAGCTGTTCACGGATATTACCGATGAAGAGTGGAAAAATATGCGCGGCGTAAACCTTGACGGCACATTCTACTGCTGCCGTGAGGCGCTTAAAAGATACATGCTGCCCTCTCACAGCGGCGTAATACTTAATATAAGCTCCATGTGGGGCCAAACAGGCGCGTCCTGCGAGGTTCACTACAGCGCGGCAAAAGCGGGCGTAATAGGGCTTACAAAGGCTCTGGCAAAGGAAGTGGGGCTGTCGGGCGTGCGCGTAAACTGCATCGCCCCCGGCGTTGTTGTGACCGATATGATGAAAGGCTTTGACGAGCAGACGCTTAATGAGCTGAAACAGGAAACCCCGCTTAACCGTCTGGGTACACCGGAGGACATAGCCGAAGCGGCGCTGTTTTTGTGCAGCGATAGGGCAAGCTTTATAACGGGACAGATTCTCGGCGTCAACGGAGGATTTGTTATTTAATTATGAATTCGGCCGCCACGCGGCATGAAGCGCGCCTTTGTATAGGTCGGTTTCGGAGGAAAGATCGGCATAACGGCGCAACAAATGAATGCGAAATGCGGAATTAATATCCTCACTTTATACTAAATCAGAAAGGGACGTGTGAAAACTCACACGTCCCCTTATGTTTTAAAAATTTTTAGATGCGCCGTTGGTCGCGTGACGCGACATTCAATACGCGAATTACATATTTTGCAGTAAACAAAGTTTATGTTCCCGCGAGTTAAGTTGCGCCGTTGAAGAAACGTTTCCATTTTATGATGTTTTCCAAAGGCGTATTTGGATGGAACGTCACGTTCCCGCGCTTCCTGCCGCGTGGCGGCCGAATTATTTGAGCTCTACCTCAGCGCCTGCGCCTTCAAGCTTCTCCTTCATAGCCTCAGCGTCTTCCTTAGAAGCCTGCTCCTTAACAGCCTTGGGAGCGCCGTCAACGAGAGACTTAGCTTCCTTCAGACCAAGACCAGTAATCTCACGAACAGCCTTGATAACAGCAATCTTGTTGCCGCCTGCGCTCTTCAGGATTACGTCAAACTCGGTCTGCTCTGCAGCAGCGGGAGCGTCAGCAGCAGGACCTGCAACTGCAACAGCAGCGGCAGCGGATACACCAAACTCATCCTCTACAGCGTGAACAAGCTCAGAAAGCTCAAGAACTGTGAGGCCTTTTAATTCTTCAATAATAGCAGTAATTTTCTCAGATGCCATTGTTATTTACCTCCAATAAATTAGTAATGTTTAAATTAATAGATCTGCAAAAGCTTATGCTTCTGCGGGAGCCTCTGCCTCAGCGGGAGCCGCCTCCTCTGCAGGAGCTTCTTCGCCGGCTTTCTTAGCGAGGCAGGCATCAAACCCGCCCTCGTCAACTACAGCCTGCATAACGCGTGCAAACGCCGCAATGGGAGCCTGGAACGCGCCGAGAACGTTCGCAAGAAGAACGTCTCTGGTCGGGAGCTTGGAAAGAGCTGTGATGGTGTCCATATCCACAACAGCGCCGTCAAGATAACCTGACTTAACCTTAAAGTTTTCGTGATCCTTTGCGTACTTGCAGAGGATACGCGCTGCGGCAGCATATTCGCTGTCGCTTGTAGCAAGAGCTGTGGTGCCCTCAAGAACGGGCTTAAGTTCCTCAAGACCTGCTTCGTCACATGCGCGAGCGAGGAGCGTGTTCTTAACAACGGTGTACTTAACGTCGTTTTCACGCAGCTCCTTTCTCAGCTTGGTGTCGTCCTCGGTGTTGATACCCTTGTACTCGACAACAAGACCTGTAACGGAGTTTTTAAGTCTTTCGGAAAGCTCTGCAACGATTGCTTTCTTTTGCTCTAAAACACTCTGACTTGGCAAAAATTTCACCTCCGAAAAATGAAATATAATTGCAGTCCAAAACGTGACGTTTTATCCGCTCCGCCTTTGGAAAAGCTTAATATATCAATAAGCATCCCGAGCGGCGGGACAAAAGTGCGGTACAATCATTATAACAAAACACTGTCCGAAGCGCATACCTCGGACAGCGAACATTTACATCAACTGTAATTGCACTTTCCTCGGCAGGCAAGGTTTCCCTTTTACGCATTGCACCTACTGTCTTTAGAACTGCATATATGGAATTTAATCGGTTTTGCCGATTAAGCACCAAACTTGGTGGGGTTCATTCTAACGCTGGGGCCCATTGTTGAAGCAACAGCTACTGAACGAACATACTGACCTTTTGCCGCCGCGGGCTTAGCCTTAACGATGGCGTCCATCAGGGTGTCAAGGTTCTCGGCGAGCTTGTCTGTGCCGAAGGATACCTTGCCGATGGGGCAGTGAATAATGTTTGTTTTATCAAGACGGTACTCAATCTTACCTGCCTTGGCCTCCTTGATAGCCTTGGCGATATCGGGAGTAACGGTACCTGCCTTGGGGTTAGGCATAAGACCGCGCGGACCGAGGATACGGCCGAGACGTCCTACCAGACCCATGCAGTCGGGAGTGGTGATAAGAACGTCGAAGTCCATCCAATTTTCCTGCTGGATCTTCTGTGTCATGTCATCAGCGCCTACGTAATCAGCGCCTGCTTCCTTGGCGAGATCCTGGTTGCCGCCCTTGCAGATAGCAAGTACGCGGACATTTTTACCTGTACCGTTGGGAAGTACAACCGCGCCGCGAACCTGCTGGTCTGCGTGACGGCCGTCAACGCCGAGCTTTACATGAAGCTCAACGGTT
>ONCY01000010.1 GCA_900316435.1 uncultured Eubacteriales bacterium
TGAATACTCTCGGGTCGTTGTAGCAGGTATAGCCGCCGAACAGCTCGTCGGCGCCCTCGCCCGAAAGCACGACCTTTACATAGTGGCTCGCGAGGCGCGAAACAAAGTACAGCGCCACGCACGACGGGTCGGCAAGCGGCTGATCCATGTAGTACTGAACGGTGGGAACGGCGTCCCAGAACTCCTCACTTGAAATAAGGTGGGTGTGATGCTCAACGCCGATAAGCTTGCTAAGGCTTTCAGCCCAGCTTATTTCGTTATATTTTTCGCCGAAATCAAAGCCTACGGTAAAGGTCTTTTGGTCGGCAAAGTAGGTTGAAACGTAGCTTGAATCAACACCCGATGACAAAAAGCAGCCTACTTCAACGTCGGCTATTTTGTGCGCGCTTACCGAGTTGTCGAACACCTTTTCAATCATGTCGACAGCATCTTCTTCGCTCATGTTCTCGTCGGGATTGAATTTAGCTTCAAAGTATCTGGTGGTTTCAACTATTCCGTCCTTGTACCACAGATAGTGACCGGGCAGCAGGCAGTAAACGTCCTCAAAGAAGGTCTCGGGCGGCACCGCGTACTGGAAGGACAGGTAGGTGTCGAGCGCGCGTTTGTTAAAGCGCTTTACAAACTTGGGGTGCTCAAGAATACTTTTGATTTCGCTGGCATATACAAAATCCTCGCCTATCTGGGTGTAGTGCAGGGGCTTGATTCCGAAAAAGTCGCGAGCGATAAAAATTGAGTGGTCGTTTGTGTTATAGATAGCAAAGGTAAACATGCCGCGCAGGCGCGCAAGCAGATCCTCCTGCCACTCTTCAAAGCCGTGAACAAGCACTTCGCTGTCGGCTTCGGTGGCAAATTTATGTCCCTTTTCAATCAATTCCTGACGGATAGCCTTGTAGTTGTAAATCTCACCGTTAAAGGTGAGCACCAAGGTTTTATCCTCGTTGTAAATAGGCTGATGGCCTGTTTCAAGGTCGATTATAGATAGGCGCCTAAAGCCCATGGCTATGGTGTCGTCTGTGAAAAAGCCGTCGGAATCCGGTCCGCGGTGAGTAATGACCTCTGTCATTTTGCGGATGGCTTCGTCGCGGTTTTCAAGCTTGCCGGTAAAGCCGCAAATACCACACATATTTAAAACCCCTTTCAAAGGATATTATACACTGTATTATTATACCATATTGCAAAAGCAAATTCAACAGCTATGGTTTTATTTTATCGGGAAATTTGTACCGAAAGCGGTTGAATGTTTTATGAAAATCATTTATACTGATATTATCCGATAAAACAACGAAAGGACTGTGAGCCATGATCAAAAAATATACAAGCGGCAACCCGATAGCCACCGAGGCGGTAACGGCGGAGATTCCTTCAAACAGCATTGCCGATTTTCCGTTTGAAAACAGCCTTAAGGACGGCAAATTCACCTTTACATTTAAAATGGAGCAAAAGGATATTGTTTATGGCCTTGGCGAATCGCCGAGGGGCATAAACAAGCGCGGCTGGGTTTATGAAAGCTATTGCAGCGACGATCCGTTCCACACCGAAACAAAGCAGTCGCTTTACGCCGCGCATAATTTTATTCTGCTCAGCGGCAGCCGAGAGGTCGGCATTTTTATAGACTTTCCGTCGCGTGTGCGCTGGGATATAGGCTATACGGTTCAGGACACAGCAGTAATAACAATTGACGGTACGGATTTTGACATTTACGTTATTACGGGGGACAAGCCGCTCGATATTATCCGCGAGTTCCGCGCGGCAATAGGCAAGAGCTATATTCCGCCGAAGTGGGCGTTTGGCTATCAGCAGAGCCGCTGGAGCTACCACAACGCCGAGGCGGTCGACGCGGTAATTGACGGCTATAACAATGCAAAAATTCCGCTCGACTGCGTGTATCTCGACATTGATTACATGGACAGCTACAAGGACTTCACCATAAACGAAAGCGCGTTCCCGGATTTTGCCGAGTACGTAAAAGAAAAGCGCGCTCAGGGCATCCACCTCATTCCGATTATTGACGCGGGCGTAAAAAAAGAGGACGGCTACAGCGTTTATGAGGAGGGCAAGGCAAAGGACTTTTTCTGCAAAAAGGCTGACGGCGAAAACTTTGAGGCGGGCGTATGGCCGGGCGTCTGCTGCTTCCCCGACTTTCTCAACGCCGACGTAAGGCGTTGGTTCGGCGAAAAATACAAAACGCTGACCGACCTCGGCATCGACGGCTTCTGGAACGACATGAACGAGCCTGCGCTGTTTTATTCCGTTGAGGGTATCGAAAAGGCGCTTGACAAGGCGGCTGAGCTTAAAGGGAAAAATTTGGATTTAAGCGGATTTTTTTACCTAAAGGACACCTTTATGGGGCTGTCGAATTCTCAGGAGGACTACGCGCGGATATACCACAACATCAACGGCGTGGCTGTAAACCATCAGCGCGTCCACAACCTTTACGGCGCTAATATGACAAAGGCGGCTGGCGAGTATTTTGAGCGCGAATTCGGCGAAGGTAAAATCCTGATGTTCTCGCGCGCTTCATACATAGGAGCTCACCGCTCAAGCGGAATCTGGTTTGGCGACAATCACTCTTGGTGGTCGCACATCCTGCTCAACCTCAAAATGCTTCCGGCGGCTAACATGTGCGGATTTTTGTACTGCGGCGCCGATTTGGGCGGCTTTAACGAGAACTCAACCCGCGATTTGGTGCTGCGCTTTTTGGCTCTCGGAGTGTTCACTCCGCTCATGCGCAATCACTCGGCTCTCGGCACACGCGACCAGGAGGGCTACCGCTTTGAGAACCCCGAGGATTTCCGCGATATTATTCAGGTGCGCTACCGCCTGATTCCGTATTTATACAGCACGTTTGTAAAGGCGGCGGAAAACAACGGGCTCATCTTCCGTCCGCTCTCGCTCGACTATCCCGACGACCCGATTGCGCGCGAGTGCGAAACTCAGCTTATGCTCGGCGATGAGTGCATGATCGCGCCCGTTTACGAGCAGAACGTCAGCGGCAGAAGTTCCGCTGTTCATTAAAAAGGGCAGGCAGGTTCCGCTGTGCAAGCCCGCTATGCGCACATGCAAGCTAAATACGGAGCTGCTTGAATACATTTAATAACCTTTATCATGTTTTCGGTAGAAGCAAGAAACGATTGAAAAAGGAGATTTGAAATGACGGATTATAAAATTATTACGCTGCGCGAGCAGCCCGAAATAAAAAACGCCGCCGCACAGTGGTTCAGCTCAAAATGGGGAGTGCCAAAGGAGGCGTACCTCGAATGCATGGAGGACTACCTCAGCGGAAAAACCGAGTACGGCTGGTACCTTTGTTTGGACGGCGACAAAATTATCGGCGGCATGGGCGTTATCGAAAACGACTTCCACGAAAGGAAGGACTTGGCGCCGAACGTCTGCGCGGTTTATACCGAGCCTGATTACCGCGGAAAGGGTATCGCGGGCAGGCTGCTTGACTATACGGTTGACGACATGAAGTCAAAGCATATTACCCCGATTTACCTGATAACCGACCACGTCGGATTTTATGAGCGCTACGGCTGGGAGTTCTTTTGCATGGTACAGGGAAGCGACCCCGAGCCTTCGAGAATGTATATCCACAGATAAGGAGAAATTTATATGTTTAATTTGGAAACCGAAAGATTAATAATTACCGAATTTACACCCGATATGGCGCAGGCGGTTCACGAAAATTCGCTCGACGAGGATACCCGCCGCTTTGTGCCCGACGAGGTTTTTGAGACCGTAGAGGACGCGGCCGACGCCATCGATTTTCTGTTGTCGCAGTACGGCGGCACCGACGGCCCGCTTGTATATCCCGTTTTGCTTAAGGACAGAACAAACATAGGCTATGTTCAGGCTGTTCCGATCGGTGAAGGCGTTTGGGAAGTAGGCTACCACGTCGGCGGCAAATACACCAAAAACGGCTATGCCACCGAGGCTGTAAAAGCATTTCTTCCCGTTATTATGAAGCGCGTCGGCATTGAGAAAATCGCGGGAATTTGCGTTGTGGAAAACGTAGCTTCGCAAAAGGTGATGAAAAAATGCGGATTTGTTCACGAGTTCAGCGGCGTTGACAATTACCAGGGCGAACAGAGAGAAATTTGCAGATACTATTATATGCTTGGCTGAAATGAAAAAGGAGCTTGGCTGAAATGAAAAAGGAGCTTGGTTCAAAACTCGAAATCGAGATTTTGAGCCAAGCCCTGTTTTTACTTTATAAGAAACTCGCTTTCAAAGGCGGCGAGAGTGCTCAACGGAATTAATATTTTCCGTCCAAAAAGTCCCGCAGGCGTTTTGAGTGCGATTCGTTGTGGATCAGCCTGCCGCAGGATCTTTCACGCAAAAACCGTACAGCCTCGCTTCGCGCAACGCTCATGCGGTAAAGGGGCTTTTCCTCAAGCTGTTCGTCGCTGAGGTAGATTATCTCGCGGTGAACGCCCATTGCCTCCAGCGCTTCCTCGGCGTTTTGCGTAAATTCCTCGCGCAGACCGGAAAAGCTGTATAGATATGTTGCGGAGTCATCGCCGGTGAAAAGCTCTATAGCGCACCTGCCGTCGCCGAACGCCGCAGTCCAGTAAAGCTCGGGGTGTTCCGTTCTGAATAGTCCGCAGTGGGTAAACGGAGCGGTAGGATTAAGCGCGGAAAGCGCTTTTTTTCTTTTGCTTTTTGTGTTCTGAGCCGCCTTTTGCGCTCTTTCGGCAAAGGGCTTTGTGTCATAGCCCATGCGCCCTACGGTGTAAGTTGCGCCCGACTGCATGGTTATGTTAAGCAGATAGCCGTCAAGCTTTATCTCGCGGGTAAAGCACAGCGGTATGCGAATCGAGCGGCAGTTGAGCGGAAGAATGCAAATTGCGTCAGGCAGTAAGAATATGATCCCTCTGCCTTTTTCCTGAGAAAACGCGTATTCGCCTTCGCAGCGCATTATCGGTTCTTCCTCGGCAAAAAGCGCTTCCATGCCCCTGTCTGTAAAGCATTGGGTCAGCTCCTCAAGGAAGCCGTCGTAGGAGAACCCCAGCATTGAAACCTCGATCTCGCCGTCGGATGAGGTTTGGATATACACGCGGTGGTTTTTGGGGCGTATTGAAACAAAATCGGCAAAGTCAATGAACTTTGCGCCTATTTTAAGTCCCTCGCGCTCAATAGAAAGCTCGGCTGCGTGCCCTAAGGCCTCTCCGTTGTACTTCATCAGAGTTTAGCGCCGCATTCGCCGCAGAACTTCATTCCCGGCTCGTTTTCAAAGCCGCATTCGGGGCACTTGCCCGATTTTGCCATTGGTGAGCCGCACTCGCCGCAGAATTTAAGTCCGAGCGCGACCTGAGCTCCGCAGTTCGGGCACCGGTTTGTGCCGAGGGGTGCTCCGCAGTTGTTGCAGAACTTTCCGTTGCCTGCGGGTTTTCCGCACTTGGGGCATACCGTGGTGCGGGTTTCAAGCTTGCCCTGCCAAACGGTAGCGGTCTCCGCCGCCTCGTCGATGTTGCGGCGCATAGCCTCGTTGCGGGCTTTGGCTACATAGCTTGCCTCACGGGGAGCGCATTCGGTGCAAAGGCCTTCATCTTCGTTCCAGCAGTCGTCGCACACCCATCTGTTGCAGCTCGGGCATTTTTTGAAATTAGGCTTTACTTCTTCCTGAGCGGCGTCAAACGCCGCCTCATGCTCTTTTCTCCACTGGGGAGATTCCCCTTCAAAACGGCTGCCGGTTACGGAAGCTCCGCGCTCCATAGCCCATCCCGCTTCAGCGGCCTTTCCGCCGAAAAGGGAGCCCAGCCCCGAGGCAAAGCTGCCGAAACGCTCGGACTTTTTCTTCTTCTTGTATGTTGTAGAGCTTACAAACGTACTCTTAAAGCCGTTTCCGCAGCAGTCGCAGAAAAATTCAAACTGAAAACCGGCTTCGGTCGATAAATCGTTGTGATTTCGAGTAAAAGAATGCAGCATATTAATACTCCTTTACAAATTTATATGAGCATTATAGCAAAAATCATTTATCATGTCTAATATTTAAGAGCTTAAAAATACAGCACTATAGAGTTAATGCAAGGGGTTGCCGCGGAGTGTTCCTTCCCTTAAATAAAAATGACAAGAAAACTTTGCAAAAACTGTTGACAAGTAAACTTGGCAGTGGTATAATACAGACATACCAAGTAAACTTGGCGAAACACGAAAGGAGTTTTTGTAATGAATAAAGAGGAAATTTTGAAAAAAGCTCGGTCCGAGGGCAAAGAAAAGGATCTGCCCGACATCGAGGCTCAAAAAAGCGGCGCTTGGGCTGCCTATATAATCGGCGTGCTTCTGCTTATCGCGGTCGACACCGTAAACGGCTTTGTTCTGCATTATGTAAACAGGGGAGCGGACTTTGCGCTGTTTACAATGGCGTTTGTTGTTTTCCTTATAAAGTACATCAGGCTCAGAAAGCGGCACGAGCTTATTGTTGCTATAATTTGGGGCGTTTTGGCGGCTTCAATGCTTGCCGTGTGGATCATGCAGTTAGCAGGTGTTATGTGATATGGATAACGAACTGATACTTAAAAACAATTTAGCCTCGGCAAGAAAGAAAAAGCACCTTTCTCAGGCTGACTTGGCAAAGCTTACGGGCGTGTCGCGCAACACAATAAGCTCGATCGAAACGGGGCAGTTCAACCCCACGGCAAAGCTGGCGCTGATTCTGTGCATTGCGCTTGACAAAAAGTTTGAGGAGCTTTTCTACTTTGGATAAAAACTAATAACAAGAATGGGCTGTCGATGTTATATCGGCAGCCCTTGTTGTTTATAATCATTGCTTTTTCTTCTGATACTCTTTAACGCGCCGCGACAAATCCTCAAGCTCCTCCTTTGACAGCTCGGGAAGATGCTCAAGCTCGTCCATAAACTTGCGCGTGCTTTCCTCCTTGCGCGAACGCGCCAAGTCCGTAAAGAAGCTGGTGACAACAGCCGTGAATATCGCGATCACGGCAACCGAGTAAACCGACAAAATAACGGTGATTATCCTGCCGACGATTGTTACGGCGTGGTAATCTCCGTAACCTATCGTAGTGGCCGACGCAAAGCAGAACCAAAGGCTGTCGCCATAGCTGTTGATATACGGCTCCCAAATCCAAATCGGAAGCGCCGCTATAAAAAACCACAGCAAATAGCCGCTGATTATTTTGTCGGCTCCAGCGGTTCTAAAGGCGTTGATAAGCATTCTTCGTGTTTGTTTTTTCCTCATATAATCACCTGCTCAGTGTTTTGTTTACTGTTTTATTATAGCCTAAAGAAGCCGCGTTTGCAATAAGAAAGTAATCAATTATGTGAAACAAACGGCTGATATGATTGCCGGCGTAATGCGCGCGCCGGTTAGAAATATCATATAATACTTATTTGCGCTAAACGCTTAGGCAAAGCGCCGGGGATACGCCTTTGCAAAAAAATCATCAGTAAAACAACAGCCTGTTTTTTCACGCAGACCTTTGCGGAATCGGTCATGCATAAAAAGCAAGTCGTGCTGATATTTGGATATTGGAAAAAGTTGCGATTGTTGTGCGCTGATAAAAAACGCAAAAAACTGTCAATATTTAACATATTTAAAAAGTTTACTGATGAAATCTTCTAATATTGTGAAGTACCAAAGGATTGACATATTGTCAATTTAGTGATATAATATAATTGAAAAATTATAAGTGGAAGTGTCCCCTAAATAACAAATACGCTTTTAATAACCCGAAACAGTACCGTGCAAATTTCTCAGGCGAATAAAAGGGATATGTCAAAAAGGCAGCTATTTATATTTTTCAAGGAATAGAAACAAATTTTGTTTAATATCATTAACGGGCGGAGTAATAAAACCTTGCCGTCCAAAACACTTCAAAAAATCAATTCATCTTATCAAACGGAAAGGAGATGACAATATGAATACCGTATTAAAAAGAAGCGCCATAATGGTAAGCCTGCTTGTAATAGCTGTTCTGGGAACGGTTTTTGCCACCAGAGTCAGCTTTGCCGAGGACTTTTATACCATTAAGATTGAGTACAAGTACAGCGGCGGCGGCAACGCCCACGACCCGTATGTGGCTGTACTGCGCGGCGGCGAGAATCTCGACGTAGAAGTTACCAACCCCGTTATTCCGGGCTACAGACCGATGGACTCGCCGGAACCCGACGCAAACGAAGTGCGCACAATAAACCTGAAATATACAGATATTCATGAAAGCGATACGATAACCGTATATTATCTCCCCGACAAAGTTCATTACAAGGTCAGATATTTCATGCAGAATATCCGCGACGACCTATATACCGAGGATCTGTCGCTGAGCAACGATTATTACGAAAAGTCCGGTTATACGGGAACCTTCCCGGATGAGCTTGAGCATATTGAGTTTGAGGGCTTTACCTCGCTTTTCCATGAGCCCGACGCTATTGCCGCCGACGGTTCAACCGAGTTCAAGCTTTATTATGACCGCAACTATTACCTTGTCAGCTTTGATTTGGGCGAGGGCGGCTACGGCGTTGAGCCGGTATACGCAAAGCACGGTACTAACTACACAATCTCGGAGCCTAAGCGAATGGGCTATACCTTTGACGGCTGGGTAAGGTCGAACGAAAACGGCGATTACCTGGATGAAAACGGCAATGTTCTCACCGACGAAGCCGCTATAAGAGCAGCCGCCGATCCGTTCACCCACGGCGAGGTTCCGATAGGCAATACCTATTACAAGGCGGCCTGGGAGCCTCAGCTGACAAAATACAGCGTTGTTTACTGGCTTCAGAACCCCGACAGCAAGCTTAAGGCAGAGGATGTTGAGAATTTATCTATTGACGATGCAAGAGCGCTTATCGGCAGGAACTATTCGGTTATAGCGGCAAAGGACGTTGAAAATGTGGAGTCCGGCACACCGGTAAACCTTGAAACCACGGTTCGAAAAAAATCGGGACAGTACACGGCTATAAAAAACTTTTTCAGCTATGATCTATCAGCAAGCGGCGATTTCCCAGACATCAGTGAAGCGCTGCGCTCGCAGCTGACGGGCAATCAAAAATACTTCTATGATTTTAATATTGACTTGTCCCTGCTTCAGTTCCAGGGAAATACCGACATCTCGGTTTCGGGCGACGGTACTACGCGAATCAATGTCTATTACGACCGCGCTGAGTTTACGCTGAAGTTCTATTACGCCAAAGAAGACAGCAGTGGTAAGCTCTATTTAACAAGCGGCACCGGAAATTATTCCAGAAAAGCTGAAAAGAATTTGTATTCAAGGCTTGACAGCGCCACATGGAAACAAGTAAGTATATCGCTGCCTACGATAGATCCAAAGTACAGCTCGCAGATCCCTGATTCCTGTCTCGACTTTGATGAATTCAGCGGCAATAAATATTATTACTATGAAAAGAAATGCCTTTACGGCGCAAACATGGATAATGTTTGGTTCAACGACGCGTTTTCGCTTATACCGGGCGGGCAATACAGCGTGCCATATCGCTTCACCAGCTGGGCGGTTGAATACGGTACAAAGTACTATTTTGATCATACGTCGGTAAATAATTATACGGTAAAAGGCTTTTATGAAAAGCTTGGCAACGATCTGATGTTCCGCGATTATAACACTGACGGAACGGCAAAAGATACCGCAACCGGATATGATTACAGAGAACTGCACTATGTCGCTTCATGGTCGTCCGGCGCAGGATCATCGGATAACGTAAGACCGTATTGCTTTACATACAAAAACTATGTGCGGCTGCTGCCTTATGAAGAGGATATCATTACCGATATGGGCTATGACGATGGCGTCGCCGAGCTTAAATCAATGGGAAACTACATTGATATTATAACTAACAACGGCAGACATTACGGTCTTACCGAAAATAACAAGGTGGAAACCTTTGACTGGGGCGAAGGCAGATATAAAAATTATAGCGGTTATGAATTGGCTAAAGCTGTCAAGGGTAATCAGACAGCGGTCGATTTGACCGGCTTTAAGCTGGTACCGGAGTCGGATATAGAGGAAATATATTCCGGCTGCGGCACCCTTAACCCGCAGTCGACTTGGTATGCATATGACGTGAACGGTGACGAAGCAAATCATTTTGACGAAAAACACCACGCTGACGTTGTGTTCCTGTACAACCGTAACCATTTTACGCTTCAATACCGCAGCAACAACATTGCCGAAAAGTCATTTGAGGTATACTATAACGCCCCGCTCAATCAGGCTAAGTTTAGCTACACGCCTACCTATTACAATCCTGAGCTTGCCGCTTACTTCCGGTTTGCGGGCTGGTATCATACCCCCTACTACTATCGTCAGATGGATTTCTCAACAGAAAGAATGCCCGCGGACGATACGACTCTCTACGCAAAGTGGGTCCCCGTTACCTTTGACGTTACCTTCTATAACGATTTCCGCGCTTACAGCCTCAACGATGCGCTGCATACCACTCAGGTCGACTACAACGCGTTTATTGAGACCTCGGAAATCCCCGAGGACAACGAAGAGGCAGCATATAAGCTTACCGAGCCATCAAACGGAGCTAAGTTTGCCGGCTGGTATTATCTCGATGAAAACGATCAGCCGACGCGCTTTGACCCCGAAACTATTTCCGTTACCCGCGAGCTGAAGCTCTATGCCGAGTGGGTGTCAAAGGATACCGCAAAGTATAAGGTAACCTACACCGAGCAGGGAACCGACAATGAAGTCGCTTCGCCTACAATCGGCACTGTGTTTGTTTCCAAAACAAAAACCTTTACCGCGAAGGGCGGTTCCGAGCTTAACGACGCTCATAAGTGGGTTGACGGCGGAGCAAACTGGTGGCCAACCATGTCGTCGCACTCAATGCTGATAGAAAGCAACCGCGACGGATATGAGTTTGAGCCGAACATCTTTAATTTTGAGTACATTAAAAAGAGCAAGGTTTGGTATAAGGTAAAGTACATCGATGAAACAACAGGGCATATTTTAAGAGAAAGCCAGGATCTTGACACCGCGTACGCCGCCGTTACCGAGCGCGCTCAGTATGTTGAGGGATATATTCCCGACAAGCTTTCGCGCTCCATAGTGCTTTCTGCTTCCGTCAACAGCAACGAGGAGGCTGCAAAGCGGGAGGAGCTTAATCAGAACCAGATCATCTTCTTCTATACGCCGAGCGACAACGGCACGCTGTACCAGATAGACCACTATCTGCAAAACGCTGATGACGGCTCTGAGTATGATTTGTATTACAGCGAAACCCAGACCGCAGTTATCGGCGATACGGTAAATGTCGCCAATGACGTATATACGCGCGACATCTGCACTTCGCTTGCAGAAACAGGTTACGCTATAGATACCTTAAAAACATCGATCACGGTTGACGGCGAAGCTGCCGCGACTAACGAAAGCGTGACGCTTAACGGAAAAGTAACGGTTATTTCGGTCTATTATGACCGCAGCTCTTATAAATACACCGTTAAGTATTACGACTATGAGGCGGAAAAGCAGCACGATGACGACCCAGCGCTCTGGGACGGCGAGATCAAAGCTCCCGATACCTTTAAAGCGGAGCCTGTAGGTAAGGCAGTTGAAATATCTTCACCCGCAAAGCTGACATATACTTACGAAAAAGACGGCGAAACCGTAACCGCGCACTACTCGCGTATAGGCAGCGAGCACCGCAGCATTACCATCCGCCCCGATACCGATCCGCCTTCTGCAAATATCGTTAAGGTTTATTACAAGCGCGACAGTCAGCGCAAGCTGAGCTACAAGGTGTTCTGCAATGCCGATGTAAGCGAGACCTACGCAACGCTTTCAAAAGAGCAGGAGCTTGCAGAAAACGTTGAAGGAATAGAGGGCTGTACCGTAACGAGGGCTGTACCGTAACACCCGTACCCGACTATGACGAAAACCTGCAGGGCAGATATGTATTTAAGGGCTGGTATTCCGACCCGCTTTCCTACAAAACCGCCGAGCCTCTCGGCACGGAGTATCATTACGCTCCGTCAATGCCCGGCGCCGATATGACCTATTACGCCGTGTTCGAGCAGTTTACCGTTCACGCCGACGTTGAAATCAGATACAACGAAAGCGGAGTATACACGGATGATTCTACAGCGGCGCTTGACGCGGACGGAAAGGTTACAGGATACGAGGCAGATTTTTCATCACCGCTTGGATATCAAAGCGGCGAGGAAACGCCTTTCCTGAAAAACAGCAAGTTCACCTTTACTCTTAATCGCTTAGACAGCAGAATCTATAAATACGAGTTTGCGGGCTGGTATGAGGTGCTTGAAAGCGGAGAGCTCATTCATCGCGTTGACATTACTACCGGTATGACGGTTGACAAGGACGCAAGAATCCGCAACTACCGTTATATAGCGATGTTTAAGAAAAAGGCGGTTGAAGAAACTCTTGATTATGAAATAAAGTATAACTTTGAAACCCGCTCAAACGGTAATAAGGAATTTGTGCTGACGGGCACGCTCAGCGGTGATGAACTTATCGAGAGCATTGTTGACGACCAGGGCGCATATGAGCTGAACGAAGAGTTTATTATGAACCACGCTCCGTTTGAGAGCAACTACGGCAAAACTCTGTGCTGGACTGACGAGGGAATGACAAGAACCTCCGACATCAATTACAAAAAGCTTTATGCCGTTGTGTACGCCAAGCAGTCGGCTAAAAAGGTTTACGCCAATTACCGCTTGAATTCTACGGATGCCTACACCCCGATTCAAACAACGGTGGGCGCTAACCGCAATACTCAAAAAGAGCTTGCGGTGCTTGATATGCGCGGAGCTGAGAATTTCAGCTACTGGGCAATCAGAAAGTCTGCCGATGAAAGAGCAAGCGTAATTGCGAAATGCTACGACCCGTGGTTCTCGTTCTGCATTATGGATAACTACTGGATCAGCCCCGTGTTTGAGGACGCCGAGAACCCGACCATGACCGCAAAACTTGATCCCGATGTCATCAAAACAGGCGAAGAGGACTGGCTCGCGTGGACTTGGAGCGACGGAAAAGCCGACGGAACGCTTGTGACTCCTTCATATGATCTTACGTTTACAGGGCTTAAAGATAAGGTTGTGTTTGCCAGAGTTGAAAAGGGCACTACCGAGTTCGGCTATGATTGGTGCAACGTCTGGAATCAGACCGACGACCTCACCGTGACTGACGGAGCGACCTTTAAGCTGACAGGCTGGGGGGGCACTGTTGAAGATAAAAAGATGTACGGAGAGTGGTCTGAGGCTGCTCAAAAGAGCATTATCCTGACTCATTTGGGCTATTTCCGCAACCGCTGGACAGACGAAAGCGGCAATATAGCCGCAAACGGCACCACCGACCTTTTGTATACCGACTTTGAAATCGCTTTTTCAGACGGACAGACTCAGATTTACGGCGCCGATTCAGGCTATAAAACAGGCGTTGTGCTTGAGCTGTGTGGCAAATTTGAAGGAGAAACGTTTAATCCTGCGGATTACAATTACCTCTCCGACGAAGCTAAACTAAAAGAAGCGATTTTAAACGGTAAAGTCAGCGTCTACAATTACGATTCTTCCGACAGCACCAAAAGAAGAAGCATTCAGATAAGTGAGATTTCTACCGAAAAACTCACAAACAGAAACCGTGTTGAATTTTTCAAGGGTTACAGAAACACTTATAAAGAAAAGGATGGAGTTAAAACCTACACAAACAAAACATACATTATGAAAGCTACCGCTTACCTTATTGACCCCGACGGAAACGTTACCCTGAGCAACTCCGAGTACGTTTGCCTTACCGATATCGCGGCAAAAAACATGGCGGTAAACGGAGTGTGTGTAAGCAACGACTGATGTCTCTGCAAATTGAAGGAGGAGATTAGTTGAAAAAAGAATATGTCTCTCCTGAGTTTGACTATCTGGCGGTATCATTCAGCAGCATCCTGACCAACAGCGTTGAAAACTTCAACAGCGATGGCGATGACAACGGAGGCTCAGGCAGCGACTGGGGCGATCCCGTGTTCTAACTTTTGCTACGAACAAAAACTGAAACTATAAAGGATTGGTGTCAGACCATGAGAAATATTATTAAAACAATAGCGGCAACGCTTGCGTTGATTATTCTCGGCACGGTTACGGTTTGTGCAGCCGATTCATATGTTACTCTTTACGGATTTTCATTCGACATAAACGACAGCGGCGAGGCGGTTATCCACGGATATGACAACCGCTCAGCCGATGTCAAGATTCCAAATAAGCTGCTCGGCTCAAACGTCGCGGTTATTGACGACTACGCGTTTTTCGGCAATACCGACATCAAATCGGTATCGTTTGAAAAAGCTGGGCATATCAAATCAATCGGCACCGACGCGTTCTACGGCTGTAGCGGACTAAAAGAAATAAACCTGTCCGACAACGTCGAAAACCTCGGTTTCGGGGCGTTTCAGGACTGCTCGGGTCTGAAAACAGTATCTCTCGGCAGCGGCGTTAAGTCGGTACCCGATCAGGCTTTTTACAGGTGCAACTCGCTGAGCGATGTGTCGCTCGGTGAGTCGGTAAAGTCAATAGGCGACAGGGCATTTGCCTCCTGCGCCGCCCTTACTCGGGTTGATATTCCCGCCTCGGTTGACTATATAGCCGAAAACGCCTTTGACGGCTGCTGCGGCAAGCTTATCATTTACTGCCCAAAGGATAGCTTTGCGCGGACTTACGCGCTTGAAAAGGGTATAAAATACATAATTACCGATTTTGAGCCGTATTTGCGCGGCGACGCGGACGGCGACGGAGTCGTTACTATTTTTGACGTGACCAAAATCCAGCTTTGCCTTGCGCGTATGCTTGAGGGCGACGCTGAACAGGTGTATCGCTGCGGCGACGTTGACGGAGGCGGACTGAGCATTTTGGATGCGACCGCAATACAAAATTATCTTGCCGAATACGGAAACCCGTATCATATCGGCGAAACCGTAACCGCAAATTGAATAAATAATTATCCGCCGAGCTTTTACTGCTCGGCGGATTTGTTGCAAAAAAAAGCAAAAAACAACAAAAATAGTAGTGACAAGCGCGAAAAAGTGTGTTATTATATCAATAGAATATAAAATTTAAAGGGGGAAAACAGATGGAGTATATCATGACTACCGAGGGCCTTACAAAAATGTACGGCGATAAGGCAGCCGCAAAGGATATCAATATCCATATACGTCCCGGCTCGATTTACGGTTTGATCGGCAGGAACGGCGCGGGCAAAACAACGGTAATGAGAATGCTCAGCGGATTGTCAGCGCCTACAAAAGGCTCTTTCTCAATGTTCGGAAAAACAGGCAGCGAGGCAATGAAGGAAATGCGCAACGTGGGCGTTCTTATTGAACACCCGGGCATTTACCCAAACCTTTCAGCGCAAAAAAACCTTAAGATCAAGGCAATCGCAATGGGCTGCGACAAACGGAAGGGCTATATCGACGAGCTCCTTAAGCTTGTAGGCCTTGAAAACGTAAAGAATAAAAAGGCCGGTTCGTTTTCGCTCGGCATGAGACAGCGCCTCGGAATTGCCCTTGCGCTTATCGGCGACCCAAAGCTTATTATTCTCGACGAGCCGATAAACGGTCTTGACCCTCAGGGCATTGTTGAAGTTCGACAAATGCTTGCCAAGCTCAGAGATGAAAGAGGAATCACCATTATGATTTCCAGCCATATTCTCGACGAGCTGTCAAAGCTTGCAGACTCTTACGGAATTATCCACGAGGGAAAGCTCACCGATGAGTTTACCGTTGAGGAGCTGCACAAGCGCTGCGGCAGGTATATTGAGCTGAGCACCGACGACAATAAAGCCGCCGCTGAGGTTATCAGGAGAGCGGGCTTTGACAAGGTGTCGGTTGACGACGACAATATTCTCCGCGTCGGGGAGCGCCTGGACGAGGTTAAGAGCGTTGTTAAGCTGCTGGTTGACAATAACCTGGTTCCCGACCGCGTAGGTGTAAAGGATGTATCCCTGGAGGATTATTATCTCAGCGTAACAGGAGGGGAGCATAATGGGTAGAATTATAAAAATGGATTTATACAGGCTGAGAACATCAAAGTCATTTTGGGTTTCTCTGATAATTGTATTTCTGACAGGAGCGCTTCTCAGTATATCACCGCTGTTTTTTTCAAAAGACTATTCGGTAACATTAACCGAGATCATCGGAATGCCGATCGATGATGTTATAATTACGGTTCTTTATATTTCGGTTTCAATATTCTGCTATGCCGACCTTTCAAACGGATTTATAAAGAATATCGCGGGTCAGATTCCAAAGAAGGGGTTGACAGCCGCTTCAAAGTTTATTGTTATTATCTTCCATAATCTGATATTCTTTGCCGTGGGCTTTCTTGCAAAGCTTGTCGGTTCAATTCCGTTCCTTACATTCGCGGGAAACTATCTGTACGCTTTTACGTATCTTCTTATGAGGTTCCTGCTTGTCCTCGCTATGTGTACAATGATTCTGTTTGCCACAACCGCCCTGAGAAGCAAAACCTTTGGTACGGTTCTGGGTGTTATGTTCGGTGTGGGCGGTTTTTCGCTGATTTACATGATGCTTGACACCATGATTCAGAATTTTTACAAGGGATTAAAGCTTGAGGACTATTCGCCCAGCTCAATCAATCCATCAACTATTCATACAGCGGCTGACGGTTTCAGAGTCTTTGCCGTAGGAATTGTGTTTACCGTTGTTTTCCTTATTCTTTCTATAAAGGTAGTAAACAAGCGTGATGTAAAATAATCTGCCGCGCAGATTAATATATTTTTTTACGGGAGGTGAAATAAATGAAGAAAAACGTTAAGGGATATGTCAGCCTTATTTCGGGGCTTGTTTCCGTGCTCTTTATCATTCTTGCGTACACGGTCAGGACAACGAAAATCGTCGGCACCAACAACACATTCTACGGCTTGAAGAATGTCGGATTTGCGTGTCTTGCTATTCCGTTTGCTATTGTGGCGCTTATTTTCGGAATCCTCGCAATGAAGGGCCGCCGTGATACAAAGGGTCCCCGTAAGGCAAGTTTGATCCTTGCTATCGTTATGGTCGTTGTTTCGGCTTGCAGCTTTGTTGTTACAAGCATGCTGTTCGCTGTCGGCAACTACGCAAACAAGGGCACAAAATCTGTGATTTACGATTCGATTAAGGATAACCCCGACGCCTTGAAGCTGTTCAACGACTGGGCAGAAGAGCTCCATAAATAATTATTCTACAGAATGCCTGCTGCCTTTTGACAGCAGGTTTTTGTTTCTACAAATAATTGTGCATAAATGACAAAATATACTTGATAATTTGTGCATGTTCAATAATCCTTTCTGTTGAAAAAGTATTATTATTCCTGTATAATGCTCTTGTAAAGTTAATCCGAAAACGGGGGGTTATCATGAAAAAAAATATTTGCTCTATTAGTTGCGGCGGTAATGACGGTCTGCTCGGTTCAGGCTTCTTTTGCCGCTCAGACAGATACCGAAGCCGTTTCAACGGAAAAAAATGTAAGCTACAAGGTTGTCGGTACACGCACAATCAAGCAGGGGACTCTGCTGTATTACCCTTACAATATTTCGTCGGGAACAACAGCTTTTGTAACGCTCAATAACAAAACCAAAAACACATCGGAAACGATCGCGTTTAAGAGTTTTTACAATTCGTTCAGGATCCATAACATTAATTCCAAGGACGTTTACGAGCCTATGATGGGCTGCGGCAGCGGCAGCGGCGGCGGGGGAAGCTTTACTTATGAAAACACAGGCGGTAAATATGACGTTATCAGGGTCAAGATTTCCGATTTTATCGATGAGCTTAACAAGGACGGTTCTATTACTCAATACAATTCCGCGCTTAAAAAGAACGTTACTTATCACTTTACCGAGGAAACAATGTCAAACGGCGACAAGTTTTATTCGGCGCTGTTTTTTGAGAGCGGAGCTGCAATAACCTGCGCAACTCCCGATAAAAACGGCGAGGTTGAGATTATAGTCAGCAGAAATCCTGCACACCGCTTGACGTATTCCACAGCGTTCAGCTACAACCTTCCTTCAGTCAGAACAACGGGCGGAGGCGGCGGAAAGAACCGCGGCTCAGTCAGAGGTCTTGTTATGGGTGACGTTAATCTGGACGGTTATACAGACATAAGAGACGTTACCTACCTTCAGCAAATTTTGAGCGAGGCAGAGCGCGCTTATCCTCTTCCCACGCGCAACGGCGACTTTGACAAGGACAAAACCCTTACAATTAAAGACGCCACAATCATTCAGCAATATCTGGCTGAATACAACATTTCAAAATACTATAAATAAGTGTAAAATATCCTTGCCCGTATTTTGCGGACAAGGGTGTTGTTATATGTTTTTATTTGTGATAGAATATTATTAATCCGAGCAACCGTAAATATAAATTGATAAAAAGGAGAAACTGACATGATTAAAAAGCGTTTTTTATGCATAGTATTATCTGCTGCGGCGGTGCTTGCCTCAACGGCCTTTAGCATACCGTCGGTATCGGCTAAGGATGATTTCAAATACTCGCCCGAGTATCAAAGCTCGCCTTATTACGAAAAGCTGACTGCCGCGCTTGAAGACAGCGCAGGAAAATCCGCAATGGAAAAGACCTTGGCTGTGGCGCTGTCGCAGGAGGGCTATAAAAACTACTCAACCCAAGGCGTTGATATTGAGCAGGCAAGAGCCGACGACCTTTTGTGGACGGGAGCCGAGCTCAGAATGAACGCGGCTCAAACGGGCAACACCGAATATACGCGCTGGGCGCAGCGCTATATTATGGACAGGGACGAAAACTCGCAGTACCTTGACTGTGACTGGTGCGCAATTTTTGTAAGCTGGTGCCTTTACCAGGCGGGATATAACGACGACGAGCGGCTGAAGCGGTACTATTATTCATATTATGCCGAGCCGCGGATCGAGTTTGACGCCGATTCATGGATTATGGCGTATAACTTTAATCAGCAGGGCGTTTACTATACGCCCAAGGCTCACCACAAGCTTGACAAATACTCGTGGAATACATACTATCACATCGACGTCGATCCGTTTGAGATACCTTATCAGCCGGGCGGACTAATTTTCTTTTCGTGGGACGCCTCGGGAGAATGGTTTGATCATGTCGGCATAGTGGTTGACTATGACGATGATACTCACGTTTTGAGCTATACAAACGGAAACTCCGACGGTCAGGTAATCACCCGTCAAATCGATTTGGATGTTGAGGAGGAGTTCCGGGGACAGCAGTTTGCCAAAAACAGCGACCGCGTAATGGCGTATGTTGAATACGACGCGCAAGCGCCGCTTAAGCAAAAGGAGATCATCGCGGAAAATACCGATATCGAGTGGAACCGCAAGGGGGCATCGGGAATAAAAAACCAGACGGATTCGGAGTCGATAATAGGCATGGCCTATATGGACGACAATTATCTCGGCTCAAATATCGAGAGCAATATGCTGCTCCGCGAGGGCTTGTTTACAATCGGCAGATCCGAGCTTGTCGGCAAGGATTTGGGCACACACAGGCTTATGCTGAAGTTTGACGACGGAGATGTGCCTGTGACCCTTAGGATATATGAGCCGTATGTTATCGGCGACGCCGACGGCGACGGATATGTGACTATCCTCGACGTAACGTTGATCCAGCGCGTGCTGGCGGAGTTTGATCCCGATGATGACGGCGTGATCGCAAGGCGCTGTGACGTTGACGGCAGCGGACTGGGCGTTTCTGACGTGACCGCTATCCAGCGCAAAATCGCACAATTTGACGACCCATGCCATATAGGCGAAGAAGCAAAAGACTTCGGATCCGGCCGCTGAATTATCAATAAGGCTGATACGCGTTACCGGAAAGATAAGGATGGTTAGGAAAGAACCGCCCTTGGGAAAAGAGTTTAACAAAATAAAGCTGACAATACTGAGGTGTAAATATGGAAACTCTAACCGTCAACGACAGTTTATATAATATAATAAAACTGCTCGGCAAGGGCAAAGGCGGTTATTCCTATCTGGCTGAACGCGATGGTAAAAAGGTTGTGCTGAAACAGATCCACCACGAGCCGTGCAGTTACTATACCTTCGGAAACAAAATCGAGGCCGAGCGAAACGATTATAAACGGCTGAAAAACGCGGGAATCAGGATACCCGAAATGCTCGATATCGATACAGAAACAGAGCGGATCGTCAAGGAGTATATCGACGGCGACACCATCTTTGATATGGTGCAACGGGGAGAAGCGGTTGACGATTACCTTCCACAGGTCAAAGAAATGGCACGGCTTGCGAAAGCGGCAGGGCTCAATATAGACTACTTCCCGACAAATTTTGTTGTTTGCGACGACTCCTTGTGGTACATCGACTACGAGTGCAACGGATATATAGATGAATGGAATTTTGACAACTGGGGCGTGAAATACTGGTCACGCACACCCGAATTTGAAGACTATTTGAACAATCACTAAGGGGAAGCAAAAGGAGAATTTTGGTTCCCAACGGAATCCCAAAGAGAGATAACAGCGACAACATGCATATCACCCGCGCATTCCCGGTCAGCGCTCACAGCTCAAATGATTTGGAAAAGGTGAAAAAAGATGGCAGATTACGGTTTAAAAAACAAAGTGGCTCTTATTACGGGGCAAATAATCCACAGGGAATAAGAGCGGCGACGGCGCGAATGCTGACTGGACAGGTTATCAAGGTTTCGGGCGGCCACGCTCTATGATATATTAGATTATGAGGAAATAAAATGACAAATAATGAGATGTTTAAAATCGCGTTACAGCAGTCGGCGTATGACTGCAACTGCGATCCTGACGATTTTCTGCGGGAGCAGAATGTTGTGTCGCTTTCAAAGGCGCACCCGAAAGCGAGGAAATATATCCCATTACCGTTGGAATGCGACCTTGTTTCTTACGGCAACAACATAGTCGCTCAGGTGAGCGAAAGGACGAAATCCGCGGTGTCGGAGTACATCAACAAATATCCGTTCTATTGCTGCTTTGAAACGCCTAACATCAACGCGCTGAACGATTTGCTGGCGCCGTGTGATTTGAAGGTCTGTTTTATGGCAGAGTATTATCTGCCCGACGTCACAAAGCTTAAGGAGCTTGACTGCGGCTATGAGCTGCGCGTTTTGCAAAAAGCGGAATTTGCAGATTTGTATTCCGAGCAATGGGAGCACTGCCTGACCTTTGACGACAGAGAAAGAGATGTTTTGGCGGTCGGCGCGTATGACGGTGACAGGCTGATAGGGCTTGCCGGCTGTTCCGCCGACAGCGATTCGATGTACCAGATCGGCGTTGACGTGCTGCCCGAATACAGGCGTAGGGGCGTCGCCTCCGCCGTAACAAGCAAATTAGCGCTTGAAATATTAAAGCTGGGCAAGGTTCCGTTTTACTGCGCAGCCTGGTCGAATATTAAATCAGCCCGCAACGCGATAAAGAGCGGCTTCCGCCCCGCGTGGGTAGAGCTGACTGCGAGGGACATCGGGTTTGTCAGCGAACTTGTGAAATGAAGCGATTGAGGTAGAATCATGTATTTAAAATCCGAATGGATACAATTTTTAAAAGTCAAAAATATCATTTTGTTGATTTTGGGCATTGCTTTTACGGCGGGTTCCTTTTCCGCTATGACGCAGCTGATCGTCGGGTATTCCGGCAACTGGTCAATGATCGTTCGCGCGGGCAGATTTTTGGGATCGATCATCATTTTCCATATCGGCGTGCTGATGATCGCTTACTCCAGAATATCGCGCAAACTGATAAACGACGCGGTGTTTTTTTCGGGATGTTTTGAAGGCGATCTGAACGGATATGTGGATTTCGCGGAGCTTGCTGAGATAACGGGAAAAACGCCCGCGCAGATTCAAAGCCGTATCAGACTGCTGCGCCCGCTGTATATGCAGAACTTCAGAATCATTAAAACCAAAAACTATCGCTACCCCGAAATCATAGAGCTCTTCAGCAAGACCGTCACCTGCTCCTGCCGCAACTGCGGCGGTTGGATGCAAAAGCGCGTGTACTTTGAGGGGCGGTGCCCGTATTGCGGCAGCTCCGACCTGACTGCTCAGGTCGTATCAGGTCAGCGCGTTTATTTTATCAACGACAACGTGAATCGCAAGCCCAATGCACCGTTTTATTACGAGGCTTCTCCGCTTCAATCAAAGCGGATATCTTATGCCGTAATTTTTGGAATTGAGCTGTTCTTTTTCCTGATCTTTCTCATTGTGTTTTTGACGATGGTAAACAATTATGACAACGAGCCGTATTTCAGGGGTATGTTCAGAAGCAGTATTACTTCGTATGATTTGTTCCGGTCGGGGCTTCTGAACGTTATCATCTTTTTCGCGTTTGCCTTAGCGGCGATCGTCCTGACGGTTCCCATAACCTTTAGCCGTATAATGAACCTTGAAGCCGCTCAGGGGTACGCCCGGGAGTTTGCGCAATGGCCGAAGCCGTTTTTAAGCTTGCAGGAGTACGACCGTATGCAAAAGGCGAGGTATCCTTTCAGCTCCATAACCCCCGAAACGCGGTATAAGCATATAGTCAAGGCTATAAAGGAAGGCTATCTTCGCGGATGTACGCCCGAAAAGCACGGCGGCGTGCTGTGTATCGCGCTTGCCAAACAGATCGTAAAAGACCGCTGCCCGGGCTGCGGCGCGCCGATAGTCGGAGCTGTAACGGAAAACTACAGCTGCCGCTATTGCGGAAGAATAATCACAGGCGTTATCCGCAAACAGCAATAAAGAAGTTTTCCTTAGTTATATGGCGCGCCGAGAGAACATCGAGCCGCCGACAGTATCGGAATGAAAGTACGCGGATCAGGCGAAAAACACTATTACAAGCGGAAAGACAATGAATGACTTGAAGTTGATTGAAGCAGCACCGGAGTACGCCGGGCAATTGTGGCAGTTCCGCAAAGAGGTATTTGAGTACGACCCTGATGACGGCAACCGTTTCGGGGGCTGTATGTCGATCGAATCCGCAAATTCCGCCGAGGAATGGATAGAAATGTGCCGGATGAGAAAGAGCGCGGCAACCTGCAAACAGGCGGGCGCCGATGTGCCGTCAACTACATATTTTGCCGTTCGGAAAAGCGATGACAGATTGGTCGGCGTTATCGATCTGCGTCACCACATCAACCACCCGATCCTCGGCACATGGGGCGGTCACTGCTGCTATACCGTCCGCCCTTCGGAGCGCGGACACGGTTATGCAAAGGAAATGCTTCGGCTGAATCTCCAAAATGTCAAGGCGCTTGGACTCAATAAAGTCCTTGTCACCTGCTACCCCTCTAACAAGGCGAGCGAAAAGGTGATACTTTCAAACGGCGGCGTTTACGAAAAAACGGTCATAATTGACGGAATCAGGATACAGCGGTTTTGGATAGATATCGTGAATAACGGAACGGTGGAAATATCGGACATGGAGCTTTCTAATGTTTCCGAATACGCCGAATTGTTTGTGTCTGTTTTTAATGCCGAGCCGTGGAATGATTCATGGACAAAAGAAACCGCTCAAATCAGAATCGAGAACATGATGAAAACAGGTACGTTCATCGGAAAAGCTCTATATGCCGACAACGATTTGAAAGGCATCATCTGGGGGCAGAAGGAGCGGTATTACAACGGAACGCATTTTCATATACAGGAGTTCTGCGTCAAAACATCGGAACAAAACAAGGGTTATGGAAGTGCTCTGCTGAAAGCATTGGAAAAGACATTGTCGGAAATCGGAGTTGTCAATATTTTTCTGATAACCTCAAAGGGTGAAAAAGCGGAAGGATACTACAGCAAAAGAGGACTTACCGCTTCCTACAGCATGATTATGATGACCAATCACTCGTTTTGTTAGAAATTATGAGTCAAACGTTGTATTTGTGACAGATTAATGGATTTGAGAAAAGGAAGGCGTTTTAATGGTAAAAGCAGTTTTTTTAGATTTTTACGGCACACTGGTACATGAAGACGGAGAGGTAATCAAACAGGTTACACAGATAATTTTCGACACGGGCGTTGTTCAAAACTATTCCGATATAGGCGCCTATTGGTGGAAAGAATTACAAGAATTGTTTACAAACGCTCACGGGAATAGCTTCGTTACGCAAAGGGAACTTGAAATTCGCTCGCTTCAAAAAACGATTGAGCACTTCAATTCAACCGCAGACGCGGCGGAGCTGAGCGAGATGATGTTCAGGCACTGGACTGCACCGCCTGATTTTCCCGAAGCAAAACAATTCTTTGAAAAATGCCCTGTTCCGATCTACATTGTTTCCAACATTGACACCGCGGATATCAACGAAGCCATAGCATTTCACGGATTCAAGCCTGACGGAGTATTTACAAGCGAGGACGCACGTTCGTATAAACCGAGGAGCGAGCTGTTTGAATACGCGTTAAGAAAAACAGGGTTTTCTCCGGATGAGGTCGTTCATATCGGCGATTCATTGAGCAGCGACGTCAAAGGCGCGGGAGAAGCCGGCATCAAAGCAATTTGGATTAACCGCGGCGCCAAAACGGTTCCCGACGGCGTGATAGCCATTAACAGCTTATTGGATGCTTTTGCAATTCTTATTTAAGGGAGCAATAAGCGCGGCGTTTGATTTACCGATACAAAAAGCGGATCGGCGCTTGACAATCCAATATGCCGGTGCTATAATAAGCGGCAAATCAGCGGAAACGGGCGCTGATCACAGGCGCTTTTTACCGCTTATAACCCTGCGCGCGCACTAAAAAGCGCGGAGAACACAGGCTTTTTTAAGGATCATCATATTTAAGAGGTGTTATAATGCGTTTATTTTTTAAACGGAAAAACATGTCTTCATTTCAAATCATTATTTTCAGCTTTTTCGCGCTGATCATGCTCGGAACCATTCTGCTTATGCTGCCTATTTCATCCGACGGGCACGGTTTTACGCGGTTTTCTGACGCGCTGTTTACGGCGACCTCCGCTACCTGCGTAACGGGGCTTGTAGTTCAGGATACCGCAACATATTGGTCGTTTTTCGGGCAGTGCGTAATAATTACGCTGATCCAAATCGGCGGAATGGGCGTTATTACTATCGGATTGACCGTTATGAGGGCTTCCGGAATGAAGATAGGTTTATGGCACAGAAGCACCATGCAGGAATCGGTATCGGCGCACAACATAGGGGGGATGGTGCAGTACAGCGGATTTATAATAAAAACGACGCTTTTTGTTGAATTGCTTGGAGCAGCGCTGCTTTTCCCTGTGTTTTACAGTGATTTCGGCGTTGCAAAGGGCATTTGGTATTCCGTATTTCACTCGATTTCGGCGTTCTGCAACGCTGGCTTTGATCTTTTGGGAAGCCGCGGAAAGTTTTCATCCATTACAACCTACAGCAATAATGTATATCTGAACTGTGTTATTATGCTGCTGATCATTGCCGGCGGCATCGGCTTTTTGGTATGGGGCGATCTGAAAAAGAACACCTTCCGCTTCAAGCGCTATACCCTGCAAACAAAAATCGTGTTGTTCACCACGGCTCTGCTTATTTTCCTGCCCGCGCTGTACTTTTTCTTTGGCGAATACAGCAATTTAGGCTTTTCCGAAAGAATCACAAGCTCATTCTTCCAATCGGTAACTACAAGGACGGCAGGTTTTAATTCGCAGGATTTGTCTTTAATGAGCGATTCCGGCGTTGCCGTAATGATAATCCTTATGCTTATAGGCGGTTCCCCGGGTTCTACTGCCGGCGGAATGAAAACCGTTACCTTTGCCGTGCTGTTTTTGTCGGCTGTAACGGTATTCAGCAGAAAAAGGGATGTTCAGTGCTTTAAAAGAAGAATATCCGATGAATCGGTCAGAAACGCGGGTGCCATTTTGTTTATGTACATTGCGCTGACGATAGTAAGCGGCGCTGTAATCAGCATGACCGAGAACCTGCCGCTGCTTACCTGCCTTTTTGAAACAAGCTCGGGAATCGGCACGGTCGGGCTTACGCTCGGTATCACCACTAAGCTTCATTTGCTGTCAAAGATCATTCTTATGGCGTTGATGTTTTTTGGAAGAGTAGGAGGACTTACGTTGATATACGCCGCTTTGCCGTCGTCAGGCGACAAGCACTCACGTTTGCCTCTTGAATCAATATCAATAGGATAGGAGAATAATTATGAAATCAGTTTTGATAATAGGCGCGGGACAATTCGGAACACATATCGCAAAGCGCATGGAAGAGCTTCGCTGCGAGGTTATGGCAGTCGACATCAATGAGGATTGCATAAACGAAATTATGCCGTATGTAACAAACGCGAAGATCGGCGACGGCACAAGCGAGGCGTTCCTTCGTAATTTAGGCATAAACGATTATGACGTATGCTTCGTTACTTTGGGCAGACACTTTCAGTCGTCGCTTGAGGCGACCTCGCTTTTAAGCGAACTCGGCGCAAAAAAGGTAATATCCCGCGCGACTAACGATGTGCAGATGAAGTTTTTGCTCAGAAACGGCGCCGACGAGGTGGTTTACCCCGAAATGCAGACCGCCCGCCGTATCGCTACAAAATACGCTTCCGATAATATTCTGGACTTTTTCCCTCTTGAAAAAGACTACTATATTTACGAATTGAAGGTTCCCAAGGCATGGCACGGAAGGTCGATCGTTCAGATCGATGTCCGCAAAAGATTTAATATCAATATTCTTACTATCAAGCGCCGCGGTGAGGTGCTGGTTCCCACTGCGGAAACAGTGATAGAGCCCGACGACGTCGCTTTTGTTCTCGGCGAATATGAAAACGTTCAAAGGGCACTCAATAAAGGAAAATGATTACGGTCGCTTCTGCAAGATCGAGCTGACGCTCAGCGACACCAAGCCCTGCAAGACCTATAACATCAACTACGAGCTCAACGGTGTAGTGAACATTTACGACGCAACACATCTGCAAATGTTCCTTGCGGAGTATGATGTTGTATTGGGACAAATGACACAAGTGATTATCCGGTAAATTCAACGCCCCCTTCGGTGAAGGGGGCGTAATTAATAAAGTAACATCGAACCCGACGGCGAAAAAACAGGCACAGTCATAAAACCGGACCGCGGTTTCACTTGACTAACGGGCTGTAAACGGTTATTATAGAAAAAGAGGATTTATGACAAACTGCGAGCACACACAAAGAACAGCTTGTACGTTTAAGCCTCAGAAGAAACACAAACAGCTGATTATCGAATATTTGAAAGAGTAATGAAAAATGTTTAAGGTCAAAAAGCGAACGCTGCTCTTGATTGCCGGGATAGTATGGCTCGCGGCGGGATTCAATGTCGCTCGGTTGGGGGTCATCTCTTATTTTGAAATAGAGCAGCAGTGGTATTGGTATCTGCTGTCAGCAGTTATCTTTCTGCTTTTCGGAGCGATGTTTTATAATATGAGCCGTAAGCACACCAAACGCATCATGGGCTATGAGGAAGAGAGTCAATCGTTCTGGCGGTTTTTCGACTTAAAAGCCTATATCATTATGGCTGTTATGATGGGCGGAGGCATAGTCCTGCGCGCCGCGGATATTTTTCCCGACTGGTTTGTCGCTTTCTTCTATACGGGGCTCGGCTGCGCGCTGGCTTTGGCGGGCGTTTTGTTCACCAAAAATTTCATAACTCCGCATAGCGGAAGTGAATGAAATATAAATTTGGATTTGATGTGTCTGGAGTAATAATTGATAATAATACGGAGGTCAATATGAAACGAATAGCGGTAATAGTTTTTTCAGCCATGATGATTTGCCTGAGCGTATTTTCAACCTCGGCTGTGAATTACGGGTTCGACATAGATACCGTGTCGAAAGCGGTGTATCTGGAGAACCTCAATACGGGAACGGTTGTTTATGAGAAGGATTCCGAACAAAAGATGTATCCTGCTTCTACTACCAAGATAATGACGTTTATAATTACTGCTGAGAATGTCAGCGACTTGGATTCGACTAAGGTTACGATCGAGCAGGATGTGATCGACGGACTTGACCCCGAAAGCACGGTAATGGGGCTGGCTCAGCATGTAGGCGAGCAGGTCTCCGTAAGGAATCTTCTGTACGGTCTTATGCTTCCGTCGGGCAACGACGCCGCACTTGTGTTAGCGGATCATGTCGGCGGCGGAATTTCGGGTTTTGCCGAGAAGATGAACGCCAAAGCTTCCGAGTTGGGCTGTAAGGGCACGCATTTTGCCAACCCTCACGGACTTTATGATCCCGACCATTATACCACCGCCCGCGATATGGCTCTTATCGCCAAGCACGCCATGACGCTTCCGTCATTTATGGAGATATGCAACACGGTATCCTACACTCCAAACGGCTTTGAAACCCTGCGCAACACGAATTACATGATCGACCAAGAGGCTATGGGAGGCATGTACTACTACGAGTACACAAAGGGAATAAAGACGGGTTATCTTGATGAAGCGGGCAAATGCCTTGTTACCTCATCCGATAATGGCGGCGACAAGTATCTTTGTGTCTGCTTCGGAGCCGATTATGACTATGAGGAAAACGTGAACTACGCTATGCTCGACACCGCAAAGCTTTATAAGCAGGCGTATGAGAATCTGGGTGTGCAAACGATTTTCGGCGCAAATGACAGCGTGACTTCCGTTGACGTAAAAAATGCCCGCGACAAAAGGACGCTGAGCGCGGTTCCGGAGAAAGAGATCTCAGCCTTTCTTCCGAAAAATTACGATAAAAACAAGCTTAAGGCAGAAATAAACTGCCCCCAACAGGTCGACGCGCCCGTTAAAAAGGGCGATGTGCTGGGAACAGTCAGCGTTAAATATGAGGATCTGGATCTGGGCTCAACAAACCTTATTGCTGCCGAAGATATAGAAAGCGACATATCTCCTGCCGAGGAATTTGTCAAGGATAATCTGACTCTTATAATCGTTATAGCAGCAGCGGTTTTGATAATCGCGTTGCTGATTATTCTTATTACGGTTCTCTCCTCGCGCAAACGCCGCAAGGCACGAGCGGGCAAAGGCAGCAGATACAGAGATTGATCTGTGTCACGGCGGGCTGAAGGACGTTGTCAATGCAGGACAATAGTTTAGCACATGCGCCTTGAGGCAATATCCTTAAAGGCGCGTAAAAAATCTATTATCTGTTTTTACCGGACCCGTTTACTTCCGGCTGTGACGGGTCCTTTTTGCATGTTTTTGTCTTCTGATTTTTATGATAATCCTTAACATACTCCAAAACAGCGTTTGCTGCATTTCTGTGGTCGACGCGTTATCGGATAGTTCTTCGAGGGTTGCTTTTATGCGGCTTTTCTGGTATCATTAATCCGGAGTAAATGAAATACATTATTAGCTAAAAACGAAGGTGAAATATAATGAGCAACATAGATAATATCTGGCTCAAAATGCTTGAAGCGGCAAAAGCCGTACTGAATGAACGCAGGATATCCGAGTATGTCATCTGCGGCGAGGTTGCCGCGGCGATTCTGTCAAAGTCCGGGAAAATCTACACGGGCGTTTGCATCGATACCTGTTCAACGCTCGGCATCTGCGCGGAGAGAAACGCTATTTTCAATATGATCACCAACGGTGAGCAGGAAATAGACAAGGTCATTTGTGTTATGGGTGACGGTTCAAACGGCGCGCCTTGTGGAGCCTGCCGCGAGCTGATGGTGCAGCTTATGCCAAAAACATACAAGGATATTGAAATCATGGTCGATTATCAAGCGAATAGGATCGTAAAGCTCGGCGATATCACGCCGGAATGGTGGATATAAAAAGCAGCGTTGATTGCCCCGAGGGGAGTTGCTATACCGCTTGGAGAAGTTCAGAGAAATCAAATAAAGAAACACGTAAACCATGAAGGAGTTTTGTGGATGAAAACACTGTATGTTTCCGATCTTGACGGCACATTGCTCAGAAGCGACCAAAAAACTTCGAAATATACGAACAGGATCGTAAATCAGCTCGTTGAAAATGGTATGCTGTTTTCATACGCTACCGCCCGTTCATACTATACCGCGCATAAAGTCACCGCGGGCATGACCGCTGCTTTTCCTACGGTTCTGTATAACGGCGTATTTGTTCAGGATAACGCGACGCGGGAAATGCTGATGACAAACCTTTTTGCGAGGAAAAAAGCCGTCGACCTCATTCGGGAATTGACAGACAGCTTCAAGCGGAGAGCAAGCAGCGCCGCACCCACAACCGCCATTCCCAAGACAGAGAAAGATAGCACAGCAAAGCCGACGGAGGTTTCAATTCAAAACTCCGCCGGCTGTATTCTATCTGAATTATGTTTTTTGATATATAACGCTTTTGGGGTTCAATAGGCACTGTTTATGCGCCCTCTGGGGAGCGATTCTTGATAAGAAGGGTAATTTCATTATAATGCGAGTTTGAGCGTTACGGGCTAATCAAAAGCTATTATTTCTGATTATTCATTTTCAAACCAATAGCGGCAGATTTCTCTTTGCTCGCCCTGATAATTATCCATACCTCTGAACTCCAAAACAAACCCGCATTTTTCCATTACCTTTTGCGAAGCGATATTTTCGGTAAGACAAATTCCTGCTATTTTTGAAATCCCGATTCTTGCCATAATAACAGGCATAAACGCCTTGACCGCTTCGGTGGCATAACCGTGCTTTGTGTATTTCTCTCCGATGTGGTAGCCAATTTCCCAAATACCGCCGCCGAGCGGAACTGCCTGAACGTAGCCTATGTTTGTTCCGTCATTCAGCAGCACAGGATATATCAACGGACCGTCAATTCCGCCATACTGTGCCATCAGGAAATCAATGGTCTCCGCAGCGTCCTCAACCGTTTCAAATACCTCGTCGGGTACGAAGCGGCGATTATCCTCATCAAGCGAGTTTTCGTGAACAGCCTGCGCCATATCGGGTGTAAATTCTGTAATTGTCAATCTTTCGGTTTTTAATAAAAACATAGTATTGTCCTTTCTTTTTAATAGTGTACATACATTCTTGTCGGCTCAGGATCGCACCCCTGCACCATACACAGAAACTCCCAGCCGTATTGTTCGTAAAACCCGATATGGTCTGTCACAAGATAGATGGGTGTAATTCCTTTTGATTTCATATCTTCCACAGCCATATTTAGCAGCTTGCCCGCAATCCCTTGCTTGCGGTATGCTTCATCCGTATAGACCGCGCAGACGTTGGGGGACAAATCCTTTCTTTCGTGAAAGTCATTTTCGATAACGCCCATACCACCGATGATTTTATCTCCGTCCAAACACAAATACCAGCCGTATTCGGTATTTCCGTCCAGATAATTATCCATACATTCGAGATACGCTTCTTTTGGTACGCCCCATTTTTCGTGAAACCACCGGGCAGCAGTATTTTTTAACTCGGGTCGCTCACGAAGGATGATATATTGGTATTGCTTCATTGTGAATATCCTTTCTGATTTTTTATCATAATCATAACACACAATATGTCGCGTTACTACCTCATAAACAATTATAAAAAAGAATGAGCCTGCTTTACACAGACTCATTGATTCTCATTTCACGAATAATACGTTGTATCGTTTTATCCGAAAGATAATATCGGCTTGCAAGTGCAGCTACTGTTTCGCCGTTTAAATAATCCTGATAAATTAAAGAATTTCGATGATACAGCTCGATTTTCGTGCCTGTTTTTTCTCCCCAACTGACACGGGAGCCGTCTTTTTTGGGAATGTATATATTTTCCCCGTCAATATATTGCTGAATGATTTTAATGATGTTTTGCGGCAGCACCTCGTCTGCCTTGATATAGCTCATTGTTGCCTCCTAAACTGTAAAATGCTTTAGGGTGAGCAATGGCTATAACAATATTCAAATGATACCGAATAGCCAATGCTTATTCGGCAATAACATATCTTTTCAAAACGCAGCCCTCCTGTCCACAATATTATAACTGAAATCTGATTGTTTGTCAATTTCAGAATACTCCAAATCAAATGTATAGCCGCCAAGCAGAAACTATCCCACTTGACGGCTGTGCTTATCAGGTATAAATCAACTCTGTATTTACAATCTCCGTTGCACGGTTACGGATATTATTCAGTCTCGCAACCCACAGCATTTGATTGTCCGCTTTTAGCTGTTCGGTTACGCCTTCATTTTCGGCAAGTTGTTTTACTAACCGAAAGAACATATCCTCTGCCTGCTCGTTAACATCAGCGAGATAGGCGGTCAGCTTGCAACTCGTCAGCAGATTGGTATAACGGATTTTGTGGTGCTGCTCGATATACCGTAAATGCCGTTTGCCCCAAATGCCGATTTCTACCTTTGGCTGTTCAGGCAATTTAAGGTCGGGCAACAGATAATCGCCCTGTTGTGTATAGCTGATTTCAAAATTGTGTTTCATTATAAAATCCTCCAAAAATATATTCGCACATATATCACAGCACCTTGATTGCCACATTTTGTTATAACTTATTATCAGTTTTTCTTTCCCTTAACTTTGCCCTTGCGAGCTCTCGGAAACGAAATAATAAAATGTGAAATCCTATGTCCGCATAAGGTGAGCAAACTGCGATAAACTCACTGTTTATCAGGCTATTGGAGGACTTTACTAACAACCTATGATATGCTATAATAGCCATAGATTATTTCAAATTCAAATCAGAATTTGTCAGCATCTATCACCACATAATCTGCGTGTTTCGTCTGTCCATTTGTATATAAACTCCGATTTATCTTACTAACTATGCTATTCGGAATCTTAACTATACCGCTATTTATCTATCCCGCATTCTTTCGCAAACTTATGCTGCCGATACGGGTTCACTCTATGTATGATCCCATCCTTTTTGAAGCGAGAGCCTGTCTCCTTGAACCGGAAGGTATTTCCATCTTCCGGACATTGCTGTCTGAAATCGAGGCCCCGGTCATAATCGCTATGCGCGCCTCTCTGCCGGTTTCATCGCCAACAGGCAGGATTTGATCGAACTTGCAACCGCGCCATACGTTATGAAAAGGCGACTAATCGTCAAAGCTTGCGTTCAGGCTTTTCATGGTGTCAATTGTGATTTTGCAGCCGGGCTTAATGCTTTGCATGATGATTTTCATCGTGCTTTCCGGAACGGAAACGCAGCCGCCCGTGTAGGGTTTTCTGTCGCCGAAGCAGTGGAAGAAGAATGCATATCCGTTTTTCACTTCACACTCGGAGTTGTAGCCGAGATTCAAAACATATTGGTACTGATACTGATAATCTGTAATATGCTCGCTATTCTCGGTATCGAGGTTCGGGACGTCCTTGGTTGATACCAGCTCGTTAAAGTGGTTTTTGGGATCTCCCGACCAATAATAGGTATCATCAACCTTGGTGTATTCCATTTGGCAGCCGGGATCGTCGGCGATTCCAAACGCTTTGTCAATTGTAAAGGTGCCGACAGGGGTCAGCGCTTCTTCGATATTTGCTTTCCCCAAGCCGTCAAGACCGATGAAGCCGGGAGCCGAAATGATTTTCTGCCATTTGCCGTCCTTGTCCTTTTCGTGCATGGAAACATAAGCGGTGTTTTTGTCATAGCCTGCAACAACGATAAGTTGCTCCGCGTCCTTTGCTGCGTCAAGCTTTGTTACCCATTCGGGCGACGCGCCCACATTGTGGCGGTCGGAATACAAAGCGGCTGATTCGGTTTTTTCATCGGCTTTCTTTTCCGAACAGCCCGTCAGCATCGTCGCGGCGGAAAACACTGTCAGCGAGGCGAGCGCGAGTGCGATTACTTTTGATTTTATTGTTGTTTTCATTATCCTTTATTCCTTTCATTTAATATTTTTTGAACTAATTCAATCATTGCGAAACATCATCCGGTTAATTATTTGTAATTATTTCTTAAGACATTTTTAAGAATCGTTATAGGCTGGTTTGACAACAGCTACAACGAAAGCATCGACTGCGTGTGCATAGCTATAACTTCGCTGAACGCTCTCGTTAAAAACAGTCCACATGACTGTTTTATTTACCTGTGCGGCTCGCACTCGCCTTCGAGTCCCTGTTGGCGCTTTGTACCAAAAACAAAAACCACCCGATGGGTGGTTTTGTTTTTGTCCTATGTGTATAAAAAAGATTTTTTTCGCAAGTTTTGTATCAGGGACTTGAACCCCCGAATAAACAGGTAATTGATTTAGCCAAATTATTACTTGGTTTTTACTATAGTGTTAAACAATTATTTAAAAGTCTCAATAAGCTAACGTGCATGTCTTTAAAAAAAATGCACGTTATAGTCGACAAACTCCTTGCGGTATGTTATGATGTATGTGATTTAAAGGGAGAGAAAATTATGTTGGAGTTCATTTCAAGTCGTATTAATGATTTTAATATCGGTTTTTTGTTAACGAGTTAGTGAATGCTTCAAAAAATCCGGGTATACTTGAGGCTAAAATTGACTCATACCAGTTTAACGGAATACTCATTCCGATGTTGCAGACAAAAGAAGCAGTTTCATCAATGTATATCGAGGGAACGCAGACAACAATTACTGATGTACTAAAAAGTGAATTAGATCCGACATCTACAGATGATCTAATCGGGACGGAAGCACGAAATCATACTAAAACACTTATCTATGGTGCCGAGTATCTTCGTTCCGGAATATTTACCCATTCATTTATGAAGCAAATCCATAGTTATATGATGACAGGGATTATTGCTCCCGGCCTTGAAAACACGTTAGGAAAATATAAACTCAAGGACAATAGAATTAAAAGCTCAACCGGAGCGGTGGTTTACAATCCCCCGTCAGCCTCTGAAACAAAAAAATATATGGACGAACTTCTCACATTTATGAATAATTCTGATGATAGTTTACACCCATTGATAAAAGCGGCAATGATTCATTCTCAGTTTGAATCAATCCATCCGTTTTCAGACGGAAACGGCAGAATAGGCAGAGTGTTAATCAGTCTATATTTATATAAAGCCGGAGTTATCAACTTCCCGTTTTTTTATCTCAGTGAAGCGATTAATATGGATAAGTCCGTTTATTACCGTATGCTAACAGATTCCCGTACTAATCCTCTTGATGAATGGATAAAGTACTTTCTTCATAAAGTTACTGTTCAAGCCACAAAGCTTATCGGTTATATTGATTACTTAAATCGTCTTCTTGAATTTTACTCAACGAATTGTATCATAATAATATATTATTTTGTAAAATTCCGTCATGAATTGTTATTATAAAGTAGTGATTTGTAAATAGTCTTGCATTTGAAATTAATAAATGTTAAAATACAGAAAAAACGAGGTGTTTATGATGGAAACATATATTAATTTTCTAGAACGAATAAATAAATTTGAAACAAAAGAATTGTGTTTTTATGAAAACACATTTAAACCTAATAAATCACTTAATGATAAATTTTATGTTGATAAATCCTTTAAAAATTTTTACGGAGATACTGTTGTTTTTGATTTAAATGTTGAACAAAAAAATATAATTTCTACTATTGTTGAATGTTTGTATACAGAGACACCAAATTGCTTTTGCCAAAAGCTAAATCCAGACACTTTTCATATGACATTGCATGATTTAAGCAATAATTGCGTTTTAGATAATATATCAAATGATTTGTTTTTTAATGAGATAAAACTTTTACATGAACTTAGAAAAGCAAAAATAAAAAATGAAACAATAAAAATGAAAACCAATTATATATTCAATATGATGAATACAAGCTTAGTATTAGCTTTAATACCAATAAATGAAGAAGAACACAATAAATTATTTAAATTATACAATTTAGTCGAAAATGTAAAAAGCTTGTCTTATCCATTTACCCCTCACATTACACTAGCTTATTTCAATCCAAATGGCTTTTCATTTTCAAACATGAATAAATTGCTTCGCATTGTAAATGAAATTAACAGCAAAACCATAGACTTCGAAATTTCTACTAATAAACTGTTTTATCAGAAATTTACTGATATGAATACATATATCAATGTCTTTAAACTCTTACAAAATGAGTAATATTATATCCAATTACACACAAAAATTTTTAATTACCACTATTATAGATTAAGGCGATTTTTATTTCTGGTTTTTATAGCCCTATACAGTAACAAAATAATGAAAGCCACGAAAACAAACGGTTGTTCAACCTGTATAAAATCGAATTAATTTACAAAAGACAAAATTGTTTTATCCCGCTGTTTCTATAATATTTGGTAACTCTTTCCCACAAACGATATCATATATTTTATGTTCCATCCTATAATTAACCTGAGTACAACTGTATATATAGGATATCAAAAACAAAACAAGGTGCTTCTTGTTTTTCTGACTATTTAAGGATTAATTTTGAATAAAATATAATCTTAAATGTATATAAAGGAAAAATGATAGTGAATAATGAAGAATGAATAATACACCAGAAACGCTCTAAGGGTTCATCTGATTATACACTATTCACTATTCATTATTCACTATTCATTAAGCCTCACGTCAGTGAGGCGTTTCTGTCCTATGTGTATAAAAAAGATTTTTTAAGGCAGATTTGTGTCAGGGACTTGAACTCACGAAAGAAAAATAAAAAATTATGACAACTTAATGCAAGAAAACCAAAGTGTTCCAATCAATGATTATTATACAGTTTTTCAGTTTTAAGTTTTCAGTATTCATTTAGAAAATCCTGTCAAACAGGACTGAAAATTTAAGACTTAAAACTGAAAAATGAATAATACAAAGCGAAAATCCTGCCGACTTCGCCGACAGGATTTTCGCTTTGTCCTATCCGTATAAAAAAGATTTTTTCGGCGGATTTGCATCAGGGACTTGAACTCACGAAACAGGACAACTATAGTTTACTATTAAATCGCCTTACCCATTTCATAGGCTTTCTTGAGCTTGTCGCTGCCCTCGATGGACTTTGGGGTGTCGTAACCGCCGGCGAATATTTTGCCCGCAAACTGTGTCTTCTCGAAGCAGTCAATCCAGCCCTGCAAGCCCTTGCAGGCTCCTTCGTCTACATATTCTTCATCCTCGGCGGCAGTCATCAGAAGAAACACATCACGGAACTGATAGTCTTGCGAGTACAGGGAGTTGGCACGGTCGATCATGGTCTTCATCTGACCGCTCATTTCGTAGTAATAGATCGGCGTCGCCCATACGACGACCTCAGCGTTCAGCAGCTTTTCTGTGATCTCATTTGCGTCGTCATTGATGACGCAACGACCGAGCTTTTGACAGGCGAGGCAGCCCTTGCAAAAGCTGATGGTTTTATCTTTCAGTGAAACAAGCTCCGCCACATTGCCGGACTCCCTCGCACCGTCGGCAAAGGCGTTCGCAAGTAATTCGGAGTTGCTGTTCGGGCGAATGCTTGTGCTGATAATCAATACTTTCTTAGACATAGTAAACCTCACTTCAAAAACTGGTTAAAGAATTCTTCCATTTTATCAAAAGGAATGACATCAAGGTTGTCGTACAGATCGGTGTGGACTGCATCGGGAATGATCATCAATTCTTTATTTTCTGTGTACTTGCTGTCGGTTGTCATATTTTTGAACGCGTCCTTACTGAAATAACAGGAGTGTGCTTTTTCGCCGTGAATCACAAGAACAGCGGAGCGTATCTCATTGCTATATTGCAAGATTGGCTGATTCATAAAGGAAAGGCAACCGACGGAATTCCAGCCATCATTTGAGTTGAGCGAACGGGGGTGATAGGCTCTGCCCTTGTAATACTCGCTGTAATCCTTGACGAAAAACGGCATATCGTCGGGAACGGGAAGCTCTATGCAACCGCCGCCGCGGGAATATGCGCCCTTGGCGTATTCGGCGGTACGCAGTTTATTCAGCGCTTTCTTTTTCTCATAACGCTGTTCTTCGCTGTCCTCGCTGTCAAAATATCCGTTCGCGTTCACGCGCGTCATATCGTACATTGTGGATGCGACCGTCGCCTTTATTCTCGTGTCAAGCGCCGCGACATTCAGCGCCATACCGCCCCAGCCGCAAATGCCGATGATACCGATACGTTCGGGGTCGACCTTATCACAGTTGGAGAGGAAATCGACCGCCGCCTGAAAGTCCTCGGTGTTGATGTCGGGAGAAGCCATATATCTCGGACTGCCGCCGCTCTCACCTGTAAAGCTCGGATCAAAAGCGATCGTCAAAAAACCACGCTCCGCCATCGTCTGCGCGTATAACCCGGAGCATTGCTCCTTGACCGCGCCGAACGGACCGCAAACGGCGATCGCCGGCAGCTTGGCATCATTGTTCTTTGGTACGTACATATCCGCTGCCAACGTGATGCCGTAACGGTTGATAAAACTTACTTTGCTATGGTCGACCTTATCGCTTTTCGGGAAGGTCTTGTCCCATTCCTGTGTCAGTTTCAAATCTGCTGTTTTCATCATAATGTTTCCTCCTATTTTTCAATAATCGAGAGCGTTACTTTGACAGTTCCTTCACCGAGCTTGCTTTTCAGCGAGCTGTCGGCGTTACGGATTTTTGCCACTTTTGTAAAGCTCCATGTGTTTGTGTCATAGTAGATCGTCAGCTTGTTGCCTTGATATAGTATCACATCGCCTGCCGAGGTAGTGATGTTCTCGTCATTTGACGGCAGAGAAAACGGCAGATCGCCAACCTTTTCAAAGCCGCCGTAGTCTTCCATTTCAAGCGTCAGGCTTCCGGCTTGGAGCTTCTCCTTCAGCGCTTCCGCTGAGGAGTTGTTCTCAAAATCGGCGTAGAGGGTATTGCCGTTCACTTCGATTTTCAGAAGCTGTTCGGTGATCGCTTTTGTGGCAGCTTGCTCACCTTGCTGCGCATTGCACCGAAAAACCTTCGTCAAATAATTATAGAAACACTGCCGCCAAAATATATGATTATGCTCATATCCTTCGACATAGTCCGTTTGATTTTTCACGCCCATTTGGTTAAGCGTATCACGATAATATAGGGTGCAGTCTATGTTCCACGGATCCTCGCTGCCGACCGTCATATAAAGATAATACGGAGTATTGTTTTCGTCAGGCTGCGGAAATTTCTCGAAAACAGGCGTGTTCCAAAAGGTGCCCTTATAATACTCGGTGGGAATAACTCCTGTATCGGGAGCAAAGCCAGCGATATATCCAATCTTGTCGAGCCATTTGAAGCCTGTGCAGAGCGACTTAGCCCCGCCCTCGGACATTCCGGCAACCGCCGTGTTTTCTCTTCCTGTCTTGACGGGATAGTTCTTTTCCATAAACGGCATCAAATCAACGGCGACATCGTCAATTGCCTTGTCGTAGCTGTAGCGGAGCTGTTCTTCGCTGTAGCTTTCTTTATCAGCCTGTTTATCGGTATACATATCAACGTTGACAATGATCATCGGTACGGTCAAATCGTCGTGAAGCATATTGCCGTACAGCAGCGTCAGGTAAGAATCGTCATCGATCTGGTCGCTGTGACTGCCGCCGAATCCGTGAAACACATACATCACCGGATATTTTTCGTTCTCGTTATAACCTGCCGGAAGCAAAATGTTACACTGCTTTTTGTCGCCCGCAGTCGTTGAATAATAGCTCACGTCCTTTTGCACCGTTCCGTAATCCACGCCGTCGCGCTTTTCAAACATTTCATCATCAATGTCGTA
>ONCY01000036.1 GCA_900316435.1 uncultured Eubacteriales bacterium
TTAAAAGAACGCCGAAGCGATCTCTGAGCGGCGCCGTGAGCTGACCGGCTCTTGTTGTAGCGCCGACAAGGGTAAAGCACGGAAGCGGAAGGTGGTACGAAGCCGCCATCTGTCCCTTGCCCGTGATAATATCAATAGCGAAGTCCTCCATAGAGGGATACAAAACCTCCTCGACCGCGCGGCTGAGACGGTGTATTTCGTCGATAAACAGCACGTCGCCCTCGTTGAGGTTGGTAAGCAGAGCCGCAAGGTCGCCCGGCTTTTCAATAGCGGGACCCGAGGTTATGCGGATATTAACACCAAGCTCGTTGGCGATAATTCCGGCGAGCGTGGTTTTACCGAGTCCGGGAGGGCCGTAAAGCAGCACATGGTCGAGTGTTTCGTTGCGTATTTTAGCCGCCTCGATATAAACGCGCAGATTCTCCTTCGCCTTTTCCTGGCCGATATACTCGTCCAATGTTTTAGGGCGGAGAGGGTTATCTCCTTCGGCAGAATCCGCTGGGATCTCGGCGGGGTCCATTATTCGGTTTTCAAAGTCAAATTCATCCGTAAACTGCATATTTGCCATTTTACTGTCTTCCCATCTGCTTTAATGTCTGAGCGATAAGCTGTTCTACAGGCAGGCTGCTGTCGAGAGTTGCCAAAACAGGGCTGACGTCTGATGGCGAATAGCCAAGCACGCCCAGCGCCTCGATAGCCTTTGGAACATTACCTCCCGAAACCGAAGCCGCGCCCGCACCGATATTTGCAAAGCTGTTGTCTGTTACGGCAGCCTTTGCAAGCTTGTCCTTAAGCTCAAGCACAATGCGCTGCGCTATTTTTTTGCCGATACCCTGAGCGCGTGTTATTGTCTTTATGTCATCGGTGGCGATCGCCATGGCGACCTGCTCGGGAGACAGCTCGGAAAGCACCGCAAGCCCCGCCTTGGGGCCGACACCGCTGACGCCGATAAGCGTTTTGAAGGTATCAAGCTCGGTTTTCGAGGCAAAGCCGAAAAGCTCCATTGCGTCCTCGCGCACATTAAGATATGTAAAAAGCGTAACCTCGCTGCCCTGTCTGAGCGTTTTCAGAGTGTTGATCGTGGTCTGACAGTTGAAGCCTACTCCTCCGCACTCCACCACAGCGCAGTTGGAAGTCATGTGGATAAGTTTCCCTCTTACGGAATATAACATATATTACCTCAAATAGTTTTGTTTTGATTTATCAGCCGACGCAGGTCTGAGCCTGCCGCCTGAGCGTGGCATATAGCTATCGCCAGAGCATCGGCGGTATCATCGGGCTTCGGAACCTCGCTTAAGTTCAAGAGCCTGCGCGTCATCTCCATGACCTGCGGCTTTTTAGCCTTGCCGTAACCCGCAACGGCGGTCTTGACCTGCAAAGGCGTATATTCATAAATCGGTATTTTAAGCTTTTGCGCCGCAAGAAGCGTTACGCCTCTTGCCTGCGCCACCTTTATTGCTGTTGTCTTGTTTGTCTGGAAATACAGCTTTTCAATAGCCAGAGCGTCGGGACGGCATCGCTTTAAAATTTCGTAAAGCTCATCGTAAATGTATTCAAGCCTTTGATTGAAGTCGGTATGAGCTTGTGTTTCAACCGAACCGAACCCAAGAGCCTTATACGCGTTTGCCCTAAAGCTGATTGCTCCCCAGCCTACAATGGCGTAACCGGGGTCGATCCCAAACACTACCAAAACAATTCCTCCGTAAAAATGTGCCGGTAGGCACTCTCGCCCGCCTTTTGAAACATCCATCTTCCCAAGTTTTCATCAACGGCGGGATAGAAAAGCTTACCAATGGCATAAAGATACATTCTAAAACATTATAGCACAAACAAGTCTGTTTATCAAGTATTATTACATCAAATAGAGTAAAATAGAGTAAAAACCGCCCGGTTGCAGCAATGCAAAATCCGGGCAATTTAAAATTTTATTACTAAATCATTGTACTGCATACCGTTACACAGCTAACCTCAGCGCAGCCCGCCTTTTTAAGCAGCCGTGCGCATTCGCCGAGGGTGTTGCCTGTTGTGATAATGTCGTCAACAAGGAGAATCCTCTTGCCGCGTACCGCCTGTTTATCCAAAACTCGGAAAACTCCTTTAACATTTGAGGCGCGTTCTCTTCTGTGCATTGAGTGCTGAGGCTTGTTTTGCTTGTATTTTTCAAGCGTGTCAAAATATTCCAGCCCGGTAAAAGCGCAAAAATCCTTTGCAAGCTCCTCCGCCTGATTAAAATGCCTTTTCTTAAGCGAGCTCTTATGCATGGGAACACAGGTAACAAAATCGAATGAGGAGAGGTTATATTCGCGCGCGGCGGCGCCTGCTGCAAAGAGCGCCAACGGACGGGCGTAATTCTTTTTGCCGCCGTATTTCATCCGCTTTACGGCGGCGGCGTAACCGTCCTTATACAAAAAAGGCGAGCAGCAGCGCGCACCGCCGACAGCGTGCTTAACATAATAGGTTTCAGGAAGCTTTTTTGCGCACTTATCACAATAGTCGGAGTCCGCATGAATAACAGCACGGCAAAATATGCAGCGCTGCGGAAACAGCACAGTCAAAATACGGTCTTTAAGTTTTTTGGGTTTACTGACGGTTGGCATTTTTATGTCCTCAAAAACGTCGCATACAAAAAATATGCGAGTAAAAACTCACATATTTTTGCAAAATCCCCGGACGGCAGCATGCTATCCAAGGTTATCATATAATAATTTTACTACGCGGTCGGTCGCCTTGCCGTCACGGTTGTCGAAGAACATGTCCGCAAACGGAGCGATTCTTTCGGTACAGAAATCCTGCTTGTTGATAGCGTCAATAATGTCCGCCTGACAATAGGCGATTTTACCCGGTACGAACTCTTTGAAATCAAAGTAGAAATCGCGCTCGTTGATGTATTTTTCCAGGTCAAACGCATAGAAAATCATCGGGATATTAAGCAGCGACGCCTCAAATACCAGAGATGAATAGTCGGTAATGATTACGTCGGTTACAAACAGCAAATCGTTTAGCTCGGGGTCGCAGGACAAATCGATCACCCTGTCCTTAAGAGCGTCGGGAATCGGCTGTACGTCCGTTACAAACGGATGGTGCTTTACAATGATAACGTAATCTTCCGGTATGCTTTGGCACACCTTTTCGACGTTAAACAGCTCGGTAGGATAAAACGCTGTTTCTTTTACCATTCCGCGGAATGTAGGAGCAAAAAGGATAATCTTTTTGCCGATAAAATTGGGGTGCTCCTTATAGAACTTAGCCCTTGCCTTCTCTTTGTAATTGTCGTCAAAGAACACATCTGTTCTGGGGATACCGGTAGCCACAACGTTTTCCGTCGAGATGCCGAAGCCCTCGGAATGACACTTTTTGCAGTAGGTTGAGCTTACAGTAACATAGTCGTAGCTTCTGTGGTTCCTTGTAGGCTGAGGAGAACCCTTCGGCTTTGAAAGCCTTGTGAATCCGAATGTTTTGAACGCTCCGCAGGCATGCCAAAGCTGAATAAGCTTTGTATCCTTTCTGAGGTCGATATAATGGATCATCGGGGTAAACTCGTCAAGAACAACTACCTTGCTTGTTGCGCAAGACTTGGTGAAATCAAAGATTTCTCCTATTGTCATGTTTGAAATAGTATGCTCGTTTAAAATAAAATGGATATCCAGATTCGGATCATCCTTGATTTTATCGTAAACAAAAGCAAAGTTACCCGAGATATCGTTTCTTCTGAGAGAAATGAAGGTGATTTTATTCCTCTTTATCTTGCGCAGCTTATAGAAGCCGTAGCTCTTTTTAAACATCCAGCGCTTAAACGTCCAAAGGGATACCTTGCAGTTTGAAACGCTTGAAAAACGCGACATAGTATATGCGGCAAACCGCTTTGCCAAACTATCATCGTTATACTTAGCGGGCATTCGTATAACACCCGAAACACGAAGAAGCGATTCTATAACAAACAGCGGCAACATCACGATCGCTATAAGATACTCGATAATACCGACGATATGCTTGACAAGCTTTACAAAAAAGCGCTTGACCGGCGAACGCAAAATAGCGCGCTTATCGGGCACAAATGAATAGTGGTCGCCGTTTACGTTAAACTTAAACTTGACAGTATCAGTCTGGCACTCCTCGGGAGTCATGTCGATCTTGATTTTTTCCTCATAATAATCTACAAATCCAAAATTCAGATACATATCAAAGGGAAGATAATTTTTCCTGGTCTTCCAGAAAAGCAAATCCAGCCTGTAAGAATAGCTTCCGGAGAAGTAGCATTTTCCGTTTGTATGCGTTACATTTGAAAGCACAAAAGGAATACGCCTGTCCTCTCCGTCATTTATAAAATGCAATATCAGTTTTGGTTTGGAAACAAAGTGCGGGTTAATAATTTCGTCAACGATGCTGCCCATAATGGTCAGCTTCATCTTATCATCTTTAATAACCAGCTCTTTGACTTGTATCCGGTATTCCACAAAAACACCCCAAATAACGATAAATCTACTTTACTAACTCGTTCATTCTTTCAACAGCCTCGCTCAATTCAAGCCCCGGCTGATAAAGCGAAGAAGAACCCGCTACAAAAATATCCGCGCCGCATTCGCGCATTTTTTTGCATAGATCCCAGCTTACATGACCGTCGACCTCAAGCAGGATATTATGCCCGCTTTCGTCGATTATGCGGCGCACAGCAGACAGTTTTTCAAAGCTGCCCTCAACGATAGGCTGACCAGCAAACCCCGGGTATACCGTCATTACAAGCACACCGTCGATTTTTTCAAGCCAATCGATTATGACCTCGGGCTTGGTATCGGGGCTTATTGCCAAAAACGGAGAAGCTCCGCGGCGCCTGATTTCGTCAAAAACTTCGTCAAGGTTTTCACACGCCTCGTAGTGCACTGAAACAATATCGCCCTTGCCGATGTCCATGCGGTCAAAATACTGCTCGGGCTCAAAAGCCATGATATGGATATCCCTTTTCATGTTCTTGAGAACCTTTTTTGAAGCCTTAATAAGTCCCGTGTCGAGCGTAATGTTGGGAACAAAGCGGTTATCCATGAAATCCAGGTGAATATAATCCACCCCGAGATTGTCGAGAAGCGTCAGCTCATGCTGCAAATTAAGCACATCCGCGCACATAAGCGACGGCGATAGCATTCCTCTCATAAGAACTCCTTATTATCAGTCGGTTAAAACCATCACTTTCGCGAAAAACTCGGTGTTGTTTTTCATGATGTCCAATCCCTTGTCCATATCTTCAAGCGTAAAGCGGTGAGTAATAAGCTTTTCGGCGTTGATCGTTCCGTTTGACAAAGCTTTTACAACCATGTTCCAGTCGCTTTTATGAGTGTCACTGTAGCTTGAATTCCAGGTGCCGAAAACAGAAAGCTGCTTTCTTAGGATCTGCCAGTATGTGTTCTGCGGGAAGGTAAAGTCGCCGTGAGGATTGCCCACGAAAATCACCTTTCCGCCCGAAGCCGCAGCCTCAAGGCAGTTACACGCGGTCAAAGCGATACCTACAGCCTCAATAGCGATATCGGCGCCTACTCCGCCGGTTTTTTCCTTGACCCACTCAATTGCGTTTTCACGCGAGGAGTTGCAGTATTCGGTAAATCCGAGGCTTTCGATAAAGTCCCAGTTATTGACGTCTGTACCGACAAGAAGCACACGAGCGCCCCAGGCTCTTGCCCACTGAGCGATAAGCATTCCGATTGTTCCGGGACCGAAGATAACGACATTGTCCCCTACCTCGATCTGAGCGCGTCTGAGCGCATGAAGCGCAACCGCGCACGGCTCGGTCATTGCGGCAACCTCAAAGCTTACGTTGTCGGGAATCGGAACGAGGTTCCACACGGGAACGCGCACATACTGAGCATAAGCTCCGTCGCTGCGCGAGCCGAGATAATCGTAGCCCTTGCACATCTCATAATCGCCGTTGTTGCAGTTTTCACAGTGCTTGCAGGGAATCAAAGGAAATACGGTGGCGCGCATTCCGATAAGGTTATTGTACTTTTCATCGCCAACGCCTGCTACCTCGCCCGCGAACTCGTGTCCCGGAATTGTGGGGAAATGATATGTTCCGTTTACAAAAATACGCGGAATATCAGAGCCGCAAACTCCGCACGCACGCACGCGGAACAGCACCTCGTCGGGCTTTACCTCCGGCATGGGATAATCACAGTACTCAAGATTTCCGACTTCTCTTAAAACTCTTGCTTTCATTGTTTTCATCTCAGACGCCGCCTTTCAAAATTGTTTCAAAGGTTTCCAAATCCTCGATCGTGGTGATTTTCAGGTTGCGCTCGCTGCCCTTCACCATGCGGATATCCATTCCGTGGCGGTAGGCTATTTCGCTGCTGCCCGCCGTATTTGCTATTTCCTCATCAGTTACTTCGTTATGTATCTGATAGTATCTTTTAAATCTGAAGCTCTCGGGAGCCTGTCCCGCAAAGAGCTCGCTGCGTTTAAGCAGGCAGTCGATCTGCTCGCCGTCCTTGCTCTGATAAAGAGTATCTTTTACCGTGATAACGGGCATTGCGCCGTCGTGCTCTTTAGCACCTTTTATGCACTCCGAAATGATCTCGTCGGAAACGAGCGGACGAGCCGCGTCGTGAATAATAACGATATCGGTATCGGGACAGTTTTCGGCAACGCGCTTCAGTCCGTTATAGATCGAATGTTGACGCGATTCACCAGCCGGAGCATAGCCGCGGATCTTATTAACGCCGTACTTTTCATTGTGTTCCTCAACAAACTCCTGCCACTGAGGGCTGACAACAACAACGATGTTATCAATATCGCAATGCTTCTGAAAAATATCAAGGCAGTACGAGATTATCGGCTTATCCTGAACCATCAAAAACTGCTTGGGGCAGTCAAGCCCCATACGACTTCCTACGCCTCCGGCAAGAATAACAGCGGTATTCATACAATTCCATCCCTTCTCCGAATAAAAACGATAGATAGATTTTTCGACAAAGTTATTACTTTATAATATCACATCAGTATAATGATTGTCAACTGACGGAATAATTTGGCAAATTTAAAGCTCATCTGCAGTGCTGACCGCACGCCTTATTCCCTGCTCCAAATCGACCCTCGGCTTCCAGCCAAGCGTCAAAACACGCGAGCTGTCCAAAGCATCGGGGAGCCTGTTCAGCGGAGTGTTGAGCTCATTTTGCTCCTGCTCGTCGGCAGGGTTTAAAAACCTAAGCTTCAGTCCCTTTTCAGGGAACACATCACAAATCTTTTCGGCAAATCCCCTGATTGTAATATTTGAGCTGTCGTCGGAAATATTATAGGGAACGGCGTTTTCTCCGTTCAAAAGGACAGTAAACAGCGCACTGACAGCGTCGGTTATATATATGAAAGAACGTTTTGCCGAGCCGTCGGACTTTAAAAGGATATCCTGTCCGTCAGCGGCGTTTTTAAAGAACTGCGCCCATACTCGGTCGTCATCCTTGCGTGCGGTTCCGTAGATATAAGCGGGGCGCGCTATTTTGACGTTCATTCCAAATTCATCGCAATAGTCCGCGGCGAGCGTTTCAGCCGCTCTTTTGCTCATAGCGTAACAGTTTGAGGGTGAAGCGAAGTCGATATAACCCGAGTCACCCTCGCTGATTTTACCTTTATCTCCGTAAATTACTCCGTAAACCTTAAGGCTGGAGATTATCAGAGCCGCTTTGCTCTTGCACTTGCGGGCAAATTCAAGCAGATTTGATGTTCCCGATAAGTTGGCGTCGGCAGTACCGGACGGGTCGGATTTAAAACTCTCAGCGCTTGCGCAGCCAGCCGCGTGAATAACATAATCGGCATGTTCGGCTTTTATCGGCTCGGTCACATCCTGAACGCAAAGCGTTAAATCATCGCGCCGAAGAAGCTTTCCGAACCTTTGCTCCGCCTTTTTTCTGTCGCGTACAAGGGCAATTACTTTGCAATTATCGGAATAAAGGTCATTGCGCAGCAGCAGAGAAGCCGTAAGATAATACCCTAAGAAGCCGTAAGCGCCCGCAATAAGAACGGAGCTGTCTTTAAACTTATTAAAGTCAACGTCCGACGACGCTATTTCATATAAATCGTTATATATGCCGCTGTTAACGCAGCTTTTTACGTTATAGTCCATATAAGGGCACTTCCTTGTCAAATATCCCGTTAATAATGCAAAATAACAGGCGATCAGCAGTAGAAGATACAACACACGCAATTATCTATTGTTTACTGTACCACCAAATCGGTACTTTGTCAATTTACAGTCTTGTAATGCTTATTCTGTCTTGAAAAGTCGCATTAATTATGTTACAATCAAGTCAAGGTGATAATTATGCAAAACTATTACTATCAAAATAACACGCCGCCCTATAACGGGCAGCAGCCGCAGTATCAAATGCCTTATTTCCCTATAAAGCCTCAGCTTACCCCAAAGCAGGCTCAAAGGCGCACGCTGCGCAAAGAATCAAACAAGCTCGGCTTTTTTATACTGATTTACTTTGTTGTAATGATCCAGATTTCATCAATAGCTTCAAGCACACTAAACGAAATGCGCATCGTTACCAAAGAAAATCAAACGGTATTTGTCATGCTGATTCAGCTTATCGCAAGCCTGGGCTCTGTTCTTGCGGCGACGCTGTTTTACAGGCTGATTTCAAGAAGGCGCCTCAGCGAAAGCTTTGTAAAAAGCCGATTAAATGCCGATATGCTTATTCCGATGGTGCTTTTGGGAATGGGCGCCGCAATGATGGCGAACCAGCTTGCCGCAATGTTTGACAACAATATCTCCCTGTTCCGCCTTGAAAACTCAGCCAGCATGAGCGAGAGCACCCACACCGTGCCGGAAATACTGCTTTATGTGCTGAGCACCGCAATAGTCCCCGCGTTTGCCGAAGAACTTGCTTTCAGGGGGGTTTTTATGAACGTCCTTCGCAGGTTCGGAGACGCGTTCGCTATAATAGCATCCGGGGTCGTTTTCGGAGCGATGCACGGAAACACAACGCAAATCATCTTCGCATTTACGCTCGGATTGATTTTTGCGTATGTCGACTGCAAAGCAAACTCCATTATCCCCTCTATTATTATTCATTTCTTCAATAACTTCTATGCTGTCGTTACGGATATACTCGGCTCTAATTCGGGCTTGGACAACGGAACGGTCACAGCAATCAGGATCGGCATCATCATAATGTTCTGCTTTACGGGGCTGCTCTCTTATATCTATCTGTCAAAGCGGGACAAAAACTTCTTCAAAGTGACCGATACCAAACCCGACGCCGATAATTCTTCAGGTCTGCTGTCATTAAAAGAAAAGAACATCGCTTGCTTTACCTCAGTCGGAGTTATTATTTCGCTTGCCGTTTTCAGTGCGGAAATGATCTTGAATCTGATTCCGCAGGACGTACAGCAGGAAATAGTGAGGTCTGTAGGTGGCTGATAAGTTTGATTTTATGAATGCGGCGCTCCTTCAGGCAAAAGAGGCGTACGACGACGGAGAGGTTCCCGTAGGCGCGGTAATTGTAAGAAACGGCGAGATTGTATCCGTCGGCAGAAACAGGCGTGAAAAACGCAAAAACGCCCTGCTTCACGCCGAAATTGACGCAATTAATAACGCGTGTAACAAGCTTGGCGGCTGGCGGCTGTGGAACTGCGAAATCTATGTTACGCTTGAGCCGTGCCCTATGTGCGCGGGAGCAATTATGAACGCGCATATCCCCAAGGTTTATTTCGGCGCGTATGATTACAAAAACGGCTCGTGCGGAACCGTTGCAAACCTTTTTGAGCTGCCTTACACCTTTAAGCCCGAGCTTGAGGGCGGAATTATGCAGGATGAATGCTCCGCTGTTTTAAAAGACTTTTTTAAAAATTTGAGAAAATAACACAAAACAGAGTTAAGCCTGTGAGCCTGACTCTGTTTTCTTTATCAAAAAAACCTTGCAAAAACAAATAATAAGCGTTATTATATATTGCAGACAGTAAACAGGAGGAATGATTATGTTTAAGAAAAAGCAAAACAAGCTTGTCCCCGTTTCCCTGCTGACAGGATATTTGGGAGCAGGCAAAACGACCGTACTCAACCACATTCTTGCAAATCAGGAAGGTTATAAGGTCGCTGTTATTGTAAATGACATCGGCGAAGTTAACATTGACGCTTCGCTTATTGCTAAGGGCGGCGCGGTAACACAGAAGGACGATAACCTTGTTCCGCTGCAGAACGGCTGTATCTGCTGCACCCTAAAGGTTGACCTTATGAAGCAGATTATTGAGCTTGCAAAGTCAAAGCGTTTTGACTATATTCTGATTGAGGCTTCGGGAATCTGCGAGCCCGGCCCGATTGCGGGTTCCATATGCATGCTCGACGGCACCCAACAGCAGGCTAATCTTCCTGCCGTTGCTTATCTTGACAGTATTACAACAATTGTAGACGCAAAACGTATGGCTGACGAATTCGGCTCAGGCAAGGCTCTCCTAAATGAGGATCTTGACGAGGAGGATATCGAAAACCTGCTTATTCAGCAGATTGAATACTGCACAACAATTATCCTCAACAAGGTAGATTTGGTAACTCCCGAGGAGAAAAAGGATGTTCTTGAGGTTATCAAGGCGCTTCAGCCCGAGGCAAAGATTATAGAAACCAACTACGGCAAGATCGACGTTTCCGAGGTGCTTGCGACAAACAACTTTGACATGAGAAAAATCATGCAGAGCGCAGGCTGGGTTAAGGCTATGGAAATGGAAGGCGAAAACTCCGAAAACATACACGATGACGACGACCACGATGAACATGAGCACCATCACGAGCATGAACACGAGCACGAGCATGAACACGAGCACGAGCATGAGCGTGAACATGAGCACGAGCACGGACACCATCATCACCACCATCACCACCACGAGGAAGGCGAGGCCGAGGAATACGGCATAGGCACCTTTGTTTATCAGAACGTAAAGCCCTTTAACAAGGACAAGTTTGAAAAGTTTGTTTTTGAAGCCTGGCCTAAAGAGGTTATCCGAGCAAAGGGACTTTTCTGGGTAACCGAAGCTCCGAACACGGCTTATATTTTTGAGCAGAGCGGAAAGCAAAAGTACGCCACCGACGACGGCGACTGGATCGCGGCTTTCCCCGAGGAGGAGAGAAAGGAAATCCTTGCCATGAATCCCGACATTGCGGCGGCATGGCACCCGGTTTACGGCGACCGTGTAAACAAGCTTGTATTCATAGGCAGAAAGATGGACAAAGCGGCTATCATCAAAGCTCTTGACGAGTGTATCGAAGGCTGATTTAACATAGTATAAAATATATTTAGGCGGTGGATCATGAAAAGAATTATTTCAGTTATTATGCTGATAATGCTGTTATCTGCAATTCATGTATCCGCCGCCGATTCTGTTTCTTTTTCATTAGACAGTATCGAATGCAGAAATAACCGACTTATCGAGGTTAATTTTAACGCGGAATGCGGAAAAAAATTGAGCGCAGCCACCTTTGAGTTCAGCTTTGACAAAAGCATTCTTGAATTTAGGGGCATCGGCACATCGAGCGGAACTGTTGTTGAATATAACGAGAAATCAAACTCCGTAAAGCTTTCTTGTCTTTGCAAAGACGGCACGGATATTTCTTCAAAAAGCGCGATTTTTACGCTTAAGTTCAAATCTATCAATGAAGGTTCTACGGATATTTCCTACACGGTTTTTGATTGCGTTGACTCAGACGTACAGCAAATGATGATCGGAAGCTGCTCCTCGGGACGGGTTACTGTAACAGCCAAGGCATCAGACAGCGTCGGAACCGTGGAGAAATCCGACTCAACTTCCAAGAAAAACGCAAAAAACACCTCAGGTACATCGAAATCATCAAAAACATCAAAATCCGTTTCGTCATCCGAAACCGACAGCACAACACTCTCTCATAACAACAGCCCCTCCACTTTTGACAGCGTTATACAGCGTGATTATGACAAGGTAACACCTATTATTGTACTGTGCGCTTCCGCTGTTATCTGCATAGCTTTTATCGGATTCATACTTTTCAAAATTTCGGTTCTGCGAAAATCTCAAAACAAAACAGACGACAAATAAGGCAATGCCCAAAACCCGGCATTGCCTTAATAGTTTCTGCCCTGTGTGACGTTTCGGTCATTCAGGGCTTTTTGAATTGTGTTGAGCACATGTTTTTTGTCCGCGCTCCAAAGCGGCGCGACAAGCAGTCTTTTGTCGCCGTCGCCCGTAAGCCTGTGAATTACAACATCAGGCGGCAGCGCCTCGATACAGTCGCAGAGCAAATCGACGTATTCATCTAATGTCAGAGTTTTGAATAATCCGCTCTCAAAATCCTTGAGCAGGTCGGTTCCCTTTAATACATGAAGCAGCTGCAGCTTTATTCCGTCGCTTCTCTCCCCCGCGTATCCGACGCTTTCTAAAATTTCCCGCCTCGATTCGTTCGGCAAGCCGAGAATAATATGGGTTATCACGTTTACCCCTATCTTGTGAAGCTTTTTTACCGCATCGTCGTAAACGTTCAAATCATAGCCGCGGCGGATATACCGGGCGCTTTTTTCGTGAATTGTCTGCAAGCCGAGCTCTACCCAAACGGGCTTTTTCCTGTTAAGCTCTTCAAGCAAATCAATGACTTCATCGCCAAGACAGTCGGGGCGCGTAGCAATTGAAAGTGCGGTTATTTCATCGGGAGCAAGCGCTTCCTCAAAAATCTTCCGAAGATAGTCAGTCGGCGCGTATGTATTCGTAAACGGCTGAAAGTACGCGATAAACTTTTTGCATCCGCTCTTTGGTGATATACGCAGCTTTGCCTGCTCACTCTGTTCGCTGACGGGCAGCGCCCTTTGCGCCGCGAACTCGCCCGAGCCGCCCTCGCTGCAAAAGATACAGCCTCGGCTTCCCAGTGTTCCGTCACGGTTTGGGCATGTCATCCCGCCGTTAAGCGAAATCTTGTAAACCTTTTCTCCGAAGGTCTTTTTTAAATATTCGTTTAAAGAATAATAATACATTTTTCTCTCCAAAACAATAAAGACCAACCTGTGCGGTCGGTCTCTACGTAAAAAGGAACATCTATGAAAAAATCTTTAGGAGTAAGCGTTTTTTACTGTGTCTATATAATAAAGCCCCTGTGTGAAAACCGCTTGAAGATTACAGCAAAGCTCTGTGAAGCTTATGAAAAAGCTTTATGAAAAACTTTAATGTAATACAGATTCCTTCCTAATTGTTCTCCTATACTAGATTATGAAAGTACACACCGCGCACGCCTATCTGAATTTTTCTAATTCAGAATTAAACAAGTCGTTTCTTGTAATATCTGCCTCGTACTCCTCGCCTGTCATCTCCTCAAGAGCTGAGATAAGCAGATTCGGGTTTACGTTGTCACTGCTGCCTGCCGCAAGGATAATTTCAAGGCAGGCAAAATCAAACTTTTCGGTTACTGTATACTGCTTAACCGCGGGCTTGATATCGACGGTTTTGAAACCCTTTTTACTCTTTTTCTCTATTTCAATAGTATCGCGCGCAAGCAAAGCGTTGAGCTGCCCGCATACAAGCCGCGACGGTTTTCCGCTGATTGAAAGATTAACTGTAAAGGAAGCAAAAGCGATTTTCCCTGCCTTCATTACCGCCTCGGTAACGTCAAAAACGCGGATCCCGCGAGGCAGACATTTATTAAGTCTTTCAATTATTTCTTCAAAAGAATAATTATCATCTTCAAGCTTTACGTCCATGCACTCGTTTACGCCTCTGAATCCAAGTGAAAGCGGAAGCGGAAATGTGGCGAACGGGTGCGGATTAAAGCCCTCGGTGTGCCAGATGGGTATTTTGCTTTTATGTAGCGCGCGCAGCATTGTGCGGTTGAGATCAAGGTGAGAGATGTAGCGGCACTCAAAATCCTTTTTAAACCAAATCCTTACGTTTTTCAAAGCACACACCCTTTCCGTATTTAGCCGCGCCGCAGCCCGAGCATTTAAGGCGGCAATGCGGTGTTGTTTCGTTTTCATAAGCCTTTTTGCATTCTTTTATCAAAAAGCTTTTTGTAACGCCGTAGTCAATGTGATCCCACGGCAAAATCTCGTCAAAGCTTCTTCGGCGGTTGGCGTAAAAAGCCGGGTCAATTCCGCACTCGTCGAACAATTCAAGCCATTTATCCAAGCTGAAGCAGTCGTTCCAGCCGTCAAAGTGGAACCCTCTCTCACACGCGAGAGCCATTACCCTGCACAGCTTTCTGTCGCCGCGCGCAAACACCGCCTCAAGAAAGCTTGTGTCGGCGTCGTGATAGTTAAAGGTGATCTTTTTTGAGGTCACGCTATCTTTGATATGCTGCTGCTTTTCGTGCAGCACGGGAATAGTGTCCTGAGGCTCCCACTGGAACGGGGTGAAGGGCTTTGGCACAAACGATGAAGCGGAAACCGTAACACGCACGCTCTTGCCCTTTGCGCGGTTCGGAGTGTTGTAGTAGGTATCGACAACAGCCTGTCCGAGGTGGGCTATATCAGCTACGTCGTCCATTGTTTCTGTCGGAAGTCCAATCATAAAGTACAGCTTAACGGTAGTCCAGCCTCCGGCAAAAGCGGTGGCACAGGTCTGCATAAGCTCGTCCTCGCGCACGTTTTTATTTATGACATCGCGCATACGCTGGCTGCCTGCCTCGGGAGCAAATGTAAGTCCGCTTTTGCGCACGGTTTTTATCTTGTTCATTATCTCGTCGGTGAAGCCGTCAACGCGCAGCGAGGGCAGCGAAATACTGACTTTTTCATCGCCCGTCCATTCGGTGAGCTTTTCGAGCAGCTCAACGATTTGGCTGTAGTCGCTTGAGCTAAGCGACGAAAGCGAAACCTCGTCATAGCCCGTATTGTTACAAAGCGCGCGACACTGGGCGTTGATCGTGTCGGGAGATTTCTCGCGCACGGGACGGTAAATAAAGCCCGCCTGACAAAAGCGGCAGCCGCGTATACAGCCGCGGAATATCTCCTGAACAGCGCGGTCGTGCACTATCTCAACGAGCGGCACGACAAAGTTGTCGGGGTAATACGACTTATCCATATCGAGCATCACGCGCTTGTGAATCACCTCGGGCGCGCCGTCCTTTGGAGTAAAGCTTTTTATCGTGCCGTCCGCGTTATATTCAACGTCATAGAGCGACGGCACATAAACGCCCTCGATTTTAGCGCAGCGGCGCAAAAACTCGCCCTTATCGCAGCCCTCTGCCCGGCACTGACGGAACAGCTCCATGACCTCAAGATCAACTTCCTCGCCCTCGCCGATGAAGAAGATATCGACAAACTCGGCTATAGGCTCTGGGTTGCAGGCGCAGGGACCTCCGGCGACTACGATATTTTTCAGCTCATTGCCGCGCTCGGCGGTTGTAATAGGAACATTGCCGAGCTTAAGCATGTTGAGCATATTTGAAAAGCTCAGCTCATATTGCAGCGTGAAACCTATAAAGTCAAAATCAGACAGCGGATCGCCGCTTTCAAGCGCGTAAAGAGGAATGTTGCGCTTACTCATCTCCTCCTCCATGTCGACCCACGGAGCAAATACCCGCTCGCACCATATGTAGGGCACTCTGTTGAACTGACTGTAAAGAATCTTCATTCCGAGGTGCGACATTCCGACCTCGTAAGTGTCGGGGAAACAAAACGCGAAGCGAATCTCAACATCGCGCTTATCTTTTATGACCTCGTTGAGCTCTCCACCCACATAACGCCCGGGCTTTTGCACCTTAAGCAACAGCCTTTCAACTTCCTTGCTAACCATAAAATCCTCC
>ONCY01000111.1 GCA_900316435.1 uncultured Eubacteriales bacterium
CGCCCGCAAAAACGGGTTTGATTCTTATCACGCGGTAAAGATGGTTTTATCAGGTCAGATCAATCAGGTTTTTGGGGTGGGGTGCTGAATAGTTACAAATTTTTATGTAAGAAATTGTTAAAACTATGAATATTATAGATGCATTTGCTTGCATTTATCTTTCTATTCGGCTATAATATGATTAAATATGATTATTTTTTAGGGGATGAAAATATGAGCGCAGTTATTGAAAAAATAATTTCCAACGTAAAACAGCATCCGGATCAAGTCGTAATAGTCGATCAGGGCGAGGGCAATTACTTTACCTACCGCAGCTTTGACGATTACGCGCGCAAAGTTGCCGTCAAGCTTCAAAGGCTCGGCGTAACGCGCAGAAGCTTTGTGACGATCGAGCTTCCGAGAAACAAGGAATACATCGCCTCTATGTACGCTGTCTGGATGGTCGGAGCGGCATTTGCTCCGCTGTCCCCTACTTATCCCGCAGAACGTCTGGAATATATCCGCAGCGACTGCGACGCAAAGGTTGTCATTGACGAAAAGTTCCTGCGCAATATTGAAAACGAGGAACCGATTACCGAGATAATACTGCCCGAGCCGCAAGATCCGTCGCTGCTGATCTACACCTCGGGTTCAACGGGAAACCCCAAGGGCGTGCTGCACTCACACGCCGGCATAAACGATTCTATAGTCAGATACTCAGATTATGCTGATCCTCCGCGCGGATTCCGCGCGGCTTTGGGCGCTCCGTTTACATTCGTGGCATCTGTACAGGGCGTTTTCGCTCCGCTCTGTTCGTGTTTGACAGCTTATCTTATGCCGTATCAGGCAATGCGAGACCCCGTGCTGCTCGCCGACTATATTTATGAAAACAAAATCAACCGCACCTTTATCAGCCCCAAAATGCTCAAGGTATTTAAGCCGAAGGGCGATTCGCTAAAGGTAGTATTCACGGGAAGCGAGCGCGTAAGCGACACCTACAGCGACGACTTTGAAATCATTGTCAGCTACGGTCAGACCGAATCGGCAGGCGCTGTAATGATGTTCAAGATCGATAAAAAGTATCACAATACCCCCATAGGCAAGCCTATCGGAGATATCCGCGTCCATATTCTTGACGAAAGCGGAAACGAGGCTGATGAAGGCGAGCTGTGCCTTGCGGGCATATTTGCCGACTGCTACCTCAACCTGCCCGAGCAGAGCGCGAAAACCTTTACCGACAACCCCTTTGCCGAAGAGGACGGCTATGACAAGCTGCTGAAAACCGGCGACATAGTAAAGCGCGGCGAGGACGGCAACATTATCTATCTCAACCGCAAGGACTGGATGGTAAAAATCAACGGTCAGCGCGTAGAACCGGGCGAGATCGAAACTATCATCAAGCAGGCTGACGGCGTGCTCGACGCGGCGATAAAGGACTTTAAAAACCAGTACGGACAGGTTTATCTTGTTGCTTATTACGTTGAAAAAGAACCTGTATCGGCCGACGACTTAAAAGAGGCTATTTCAAAAAAATTGCCTCCGTATATGATCCCCGCTTTCTTTGTAAAGCTCGGCAAGCTGCCCGTAAACGCCAACGGCAAGCTCGACCGAGGCGCGCTTACGGCGCCCGAAGCCGGAAACTTTAAAAACGATTATATCGCGCCCGAAACCGACATGCAAAAGGTGCTTTGCGAGGCGTTTGAGCAGGTGCTCGGCATGGAAAACGTCGGCATTGACGACGATTTCTTCGCTCTGGGCGGCGACTCAATAAAGTGCGCGATGGTATCGGAAAAATGCGGCGTATATCATATCTCGACCGCCGATATCTTCGCGGGAAAAACTCCGCGCATGATCGAGCGTTTGCTTATTCAAAAGGCTTCATCTAAAAAGCGCCCCGAAAAGAAAAACAAGGTCAAAGTCTATCCGCTTACGCCGTCAGAGCGCGGCATGTACCTTGAGCAGAAGCTGAATACAGACTCGACCGTATATAACCTCAATATAGCCGCGATCATCAAGGGAGCCGATATTGAGAAGATAAAATCCGCGCTCACGAGCGTTTTTAAGGCTCACGAGGCGTTCACCTCCTATTACGGAGAAGAAAACGGTCTGCCTGTGCGCTATCTGTCCGACAGGCTCCCCGAAATCGAAGAAAAATCCGCCGCATCGCGTGAGGAGGTCATTCGCCTTATCGACGGCTACAATACCCCGTTTGATTTGAATGCCGCGATCCCGGTAAGACCTGCTCTGTATTCGGTATCAGACGGCAGTGTGATCATGCACATGGCTATTCACCATATCGCTTTCGACGGCGGCTCGGCAAAAACCTTTGTCAAAGAGCTGATCGACGCGCTCGAAGGCAGAGAGGTCAGCGCGGCTGAAATCGACCTCAGCGACCTCTACATGGACAGCCTTGAAGAAAAATACGAAGACGGAATAGCTTTCTATAAGGAGCTGTTCGCCGACGGAGTACCTGTCAACGAAATGCCCGTCAAGGGCAAGCGCCCCAAGGTGCATCCGCTCTCGGATAAAGAAGTCCGCTTCCTTTATGACAACGCTCAGCTAAAAGCGATCGACAACACGGCGCGCCGCTTCGGCGTGACCGAGTTTGAGCTGATTTTCTCCGCCGTTTCGATGACTCTGGGCAAATATACCGCGTCAGAGGACGTTGTGCTGGGCATTCCCACCAACATGCGCCCCAACGGCGCTGACAACGTAATAGGCATGTTTGTAAACACAGCGCCAGTCCGCGTCAAGCCCAAACGCGATTTGGAAATCAGCGCCTTTATAAAGTCTGTCAGCGAGTCAGTGCGCAACGCCACCTACGGCTCTTATCTGCCGTTTGAGGACGTTGTCGCCGAGTTCGTAAAACAGCGCGACGAATCGCGCAATCCCATTTTTGACGTAAGTGTCAACTTTATGTGGAACCCGCCCGCGTATGACAATAACGGGCTCAGCGTTGAGATGTACTCGCCCCTGCAAAAGATGAGCCGCGATATAGGCATTGTTATCCGCAAGGGAGCCGCAGGTCTGCAATTTATGATCCAGTATTCCTCACAGCTGTTTGAGTACGCCGTAATCGAGGGCTTTATAGAGCAGTTCAAATCCGCTTTGGCTCTGCTCGGCAGCGGCGCCAAGACCGTACGGGAGGCGTTGGTTCTGCCCGAAAGCCAGCGGCAAATGCTTGAATGCTTCAAGACGGAAGCCAAAGCCGAAGTGCCCGTCACCCTATTGCACAAGCTGTTTGAAAAGAGCGCTGAGGAAAACGCCGGCAAAACCGCTCTGGTTGCCAAAGACGCGACTCTCAGCTTCCGTGAGCTCAACGAGAGGGCGAATATAGTCGCGCATAATCTTATCAAAAGAGGAATCACAGTCGGCGACAGCGTAGCGCTGCTGCTTCCGAGAGAGAGCTGCTTCTTCAGCTGTCTGTTCGGCGTAAACAAAGCAGGAGCGGCGTTTATCCCCTGCGACCCGCAATACCCTGCCGACAGGATCAATCATATAATAGAGGACAGCGAGGCGTCGTTCATCATTACCACTAACGACAAGCTGTCAGACTACCCCGCAGAAAAGGCGATAGACGTCAGCGATATTTTAACAGGCACCGATACATCTGACCCCGACGTTGAAATGAGCGACCGCGAGCTGAGCTACATGATATATACCTCGGGCTCCACAGGAAAACCAAAGGGCGTTATGCTGCGTCACAAGGGCATATGCAGCTATCTTATGCCGCACCCGGCAAACATACACATCAACTTTATCAAAAACAATGTAACTTCATATTTATCGGTAACGACCATATCCTTTGATATGTCATTCAAGGAGCATACGGCGGCATTCTGCAACGGAAAGACTTTGATTTTTGCCGCTGAAGACGAAATGAACGACCCGCGCGCATTGGCGGAGCTTATGGAAAAATACAGCGTTGACTGCATAAACGCCACTCCGTCAAGATTGCAGCAGTACATGGAATACGCACCGTTCAACAAGGCGCTGTCAAAGTGCAGGCTGGTAATGTCGGGCGGCGAGGGATACCCGATCTCACTGAGAGACGCGATAAGAAAATGCTCGCCCGACATAAAAATCATCAACACCTACGGTCCCACCGAAATCACCGTTTCCTGCAACGCGGCAGACCTTACGAACGCGGAATACGTCAGCGTCGGCAGACCGCTTCTCAATTACGACGAAGTAATTGTAGACAAATTCGGCGATACCGCTCCCTACGGCGTGATCGGCGAGCTGTATATCGGCGGCGTCGGTGTGGCAAAGGGCTATAAGAACCTGCCCGACAAAACCGCTGCGGCGTTTGTTGAGTATAACGGTCAGCGCATGTACCGCTCAGGCGACTACGCAAAGTGGGACAAGTACGGCAATGTGATGATTTTAGGCAGACTTGACAATCAGGTCAAGCTAAGAGGTCTGAGGATCGAGTTAGGCGAGATTGAAGGTCTGATGGCTGAGCAGCCGCATATCAAAAAGGTCGCGGTCGTTATCCGCAAGCTCAACGGTCAGGACAACCTGTGCGCCTACTTTACCGCCGATGAGGAGATAAACATTGACGCGCTACGCGAGGAGCTTAAAAAGCACCTGACTCATTACATGGTTCCCACAGCTTACCTGCAAATGAACGAA
>ONCY01000027.1 GCA_900316435.1 uncultured Eubacteriales bacterium
TATTTTCCTGTCCCTTTTACAATTATATATTGCACACCGTGTAAAACTATGATATACTTTATGTAATTATAATATGCCTACAGCGAAAGGAGTACATAAAAATGAAAATCACAAAAATATCAGCAGTTATCTTATCGCTGGCTCTGATAATCGGAATGTTTGCGTATTCGACGTTTGCGGTGTCTGCCAAATATGTTCCCGTCCAACCCCCGGAAGATTCCACCGAAGATCCGACAGGTTACTGCGAAGAAACATACAATATTTTATCCAGATCAAATTACTGCTATACGGATTATGAGGGCATTCCGATCGTCAACACGTTAGGCAGCGTGATATACCGCGCGCCCGAGGACCTGAAAATAGTCAGCTTTCAGTTTGCGCTATACCGCGAAAACACTAATTTGGAGCTGGTAAATTATTCGTCCTTCACCAGGCAGATGGCTTTCAACACAAAATTTGATGACCACCAAGTTATTCTTAAGGGCAGCATGTCATCGCTCAATCCGATACTTGTCGAAAAAGACGAACCTATTCTTAATCTTGAATTCTTATCCGAGACAAGAGGTAATTATGATTTATACCTTGAGATTGAGGATCTTCAGGTACACACCGAATCGGGCGATAAGATAATCATTCAGGACAGCAAGTTTGTTGAACCTCAAAGTGATCCCACCCAAGCCACCACAGAAGACCCCACTCAGGATCCTACCGGCCATTGCACCGACGACGCCATGTACCATTTGTTTGGCTGGTCAAACTACTGCCCCGATACTCCCGAATTTACGGGATGGGACTATGGTACGCACACACTCGACTTTGTCGCTCCCGAGGATTTGGAGATCCTCAGCCTTGACTTTACCCTCTACCACGAGTCCCCAATAACTACTTTGGATGAGTATTCCGCGTTTTCCGACGATATGGTTTTTGAGCCGGGCAAAGACAATGTTCTTCTTAGCGGCAATTTCACCTCCCTCTCCCCTGTTTTGGTGATGAAGGGCGAATCCCTGCTTAAAACCGAGATCAATATAAGAACAAGTTACGATACGGAATTGGAAGACATAGTTTACTTAAGAATAGATAATATGACCGTTAAAACCGCCGACGGTGAAAGGGTTATTTTTGAGGACGGAAACCGCGTCGACAAAAAACCCATCGTATTTGTAGGCGACGTTGACAAAAACGGCAAGGTTAATATCGACGACGCTACCATGCTTCAGCGCCATATTGCCGAGTTTACCGACGCCGAAGGAAACAGCATTATCGACGAAACCGATACCGAAATGGTTAAAAGAGCCGACGCCAACCGCGACAAAAAGCTCAGCGTTCTGGATATTACGGAAATCCAGCGCTACGTCGCCGAAATGATAAAAGAATTCTGACATCGATTTATAAAGCAGCCCCCGTACCTGCTCATGATAAGTATAAATGACAGTATTGCTAAAAAGCGCGCGCACCAAGGTGCGCGCGTTTTTATGTAACAATTAAATAAGAATTATTCTCCGCTGTCTGGGGATAGCAGAATCTGCTGACTTTCGGTATCCTGATTCTGACTTGTCACGCTGCTCTGCTGCTTTGAGGCTTCGGTTGAATAATCGGATTATTCGTTTTTAGTTCTCCGCCTGGGTGTACATTTTATCGTAGTAATTCATGTACGCGCCCGAGGTGATTTTTTCCATCCATTCCTCGTTGTTTAAGTACCATTCAATAGTCTCGGCAATGCCCTGCTCAAAGGTGTACTTGGGCGCCCAGCCAAGCTGTGTTGTGATTTTTGTGTTGTCAATCGCGTAGCGTCTGTCGTGGCCGGGACGGTCCTTGACGTATTTAATCAGATCCTCGCTTTTGCCGAGTGTCTTGATAATCAGCTTGACAATTTCGATATTCGCCTTCTCGTTGTTGCCGCCGATGTTGTAAACCTCGCCGATAACGCCCTTGTGGAGCACGGTGTCGATAGCCGCGCAGTGGTCGGCAACATGCAGCCAGTCGCGGATCTGCATTCCGTCGCCGTAAACGGGGAGCTGCTTGTCAGCCTTGCAGTTGTTGATCATAAGCGGAATCAGCTTTTCGGGGAACTGATAGGGGCCGTAGTTGTTTGAGCAGCGCGTGATGTTTACGGGCATTCCGAAGGTCTCATGATAAGCGCGCACTACCATATCCGCGCTCGCCTTTGAAGCCGAGTAGGGGCTGTTGGGAGAAAGCGGAGTGGTCTCCTCAAACATTCCCGTTTTGCCCAGAGCGCCGTAAACCTCGTCGGTGGAAACCTGAAGATATTTTACGCCGTCCCTGTACTCGCGTGAGTACTTGTCGTCGGGAGCGACCTTCCAAAAACTCTTTGCAACATCAAGGAGCGTCTGGGTTCCGATAACGTTGGTTGTAAGGAAGATTTCGGGCTCGGTGATTGAGCGGTCAACATGGCTCTCAGCCGCGAAGTTCACCACGGTATCGATGTCATATTTCTTAAAAATCTCGGTCAGCGCGTCCTTGTCGCGGATATCCGCCTTGATAAAGGTATAGCGTGGATCGCTTTCAACGTCGGTAAGGTTATCGAGGTTGCCCGCATAGGTCAGCGCGTCGATGTTGATGATATTGTAGTCGTGATTTTTGAGCATATGGTGGACAAAGTTTGAGCCGATAAAGCCCGCGCCGCCCGTTACAAGAATATTTTTCATGGTTACCTCTCCTTAATTATGAGTGTGATTCAGCCAGACGGATCAGGTACCGGCCGTAGTCTGTCATCTTGAGCTCCTCGCCCAACTCTTTGAGCTGCTCGGTTGAGATAAAACCTCTGCGCCACGCGATCTCCTCAATGCAGCTCACATACATGCCCTGCATCGACTGGATCGTCTCGACGTATTCCGCCGCCTTGAGCAGTCCGGTGGGAGTGCCGGTATCGAGCCATGCCATTCCTCTGCCCAGCAGAACAACGTCGAGCTCGCCCTTTTCAAGGTAAAGGCTGTTTATCGATGAGATCTCAAGCTCTCCTCTCGACGAGGGCTTGATGCTCTTGGCGTATTCTATAACCTTGTTGTCATAGAAATATAGTCCGGGAACGGCGTAGTTTGACTTTGGATTCTGCGGCTTTTCCTCAATTGAAAGCACCTTGCCGTTTTCATCAAACTCAACAACGCCGAAATCGCGCGGATTCATTACGGGATAACCGAAAACGGTGGCGCCGCTGTGTTTTTCGCGCGCCTTAAGAAGCATATTGGGGAAGTTCATGCCGTAGAAAACATTGTCGCCCAGAATAAGGCAAACGCTGTCATCGCCAATAAACTTTTCGCCTATGATAAACGCCTGAGCCAAGCCCTTAGGCTCCTCCTGAACGGCATACTCGATAGAAATACCGATACGCGAGCCGTCGCCGAGAAGTTCTCTGTACATTGGCGTATCCTCGGGGGTGGAAATAACAAGTATCTCGGTGATATTCGCCAGCATGAGGATAGATAGCGGATAGTAAATAAGCGGCTTGTCATATACGGGCAAAAGCTGCTTTGATACGGTTTTTGTCATCGGGTAAAGCCTTGTTCCGCGGCCGCCCGCCAGAATAATGCCTTTCATAGCTTCAACTCCTTGCTAATCAGAATCTGTATGGGCTTTTGGCAAACAGGTACAGCGTCAAAAGCACAAACGGTACAATAATCAATGTGCGCACCCACAATAGCGCGCGGATATTTCTGTCGCCGTTGATTTTAAACTTAACCTGCTTTTCAGGGTGGTTGAAAATAAGCAGCAGCGCAATACTTACAGCGGCAATGCCTGAGAAAAGCGGCTGATAATGCTCCAATAAATCCTTGTTGTCATACAGGTACAGGTCTATGCTGGAATACGGGCATGACGCCTTGTACTCTACATTGTAGCCGAAGAACCGCTGAACAAGCGCCTTGTTTACAAACCGCACCTCAAACAGTCTTGAGTCGCGCAGAACCAGCTTCATCAGCATGCCGAACTGTGCCGCGATATCGAAAATTCCGTTGTAAAGCACCATGTTTTTGTTCTGCACCAGTACGATATAAAGGAACGGAAGCATGGTAGCCAGACGGTAGAACGAGAACGGTGAAAACATAAGATAGCCGGCGTAGGTAACCGTAATCAGATAGATTGCGTATTTTCCCACAAGGCTCTGACTTTTTGCGTAGTCGTCTTTTTTGAAGTCGCGCGTGTAGCTGTAAAGGTAAATGAGAACCAGCGAGATGGCAAAGAAGGATACCGCGCCGAATTCCGTGTTGACATTCGGCGGGAACATCTGCTCCAGCATTTCCTTGGCGGGGCCTATGTTCATTGACTCCTCGTAACCCGGAGCGCCCCTGAACATCAGCTTCTGCACAATAACGCCCGATGACACTATAAAGGCTTTTCCGAATATCTTTAGAAAGTTCTTCTCGCTCAGCAGCAGCACCGCGAGATACGGAAGAAGGAAAAACGGCTTGATCGAAACAGCGAACAGCGACCACGCGATAAACGCCTTATGCTTGTTTTTAAACAGGCAATAAACCGCTATAACCGACGCGGTTATCATCAGTATATCGTTCTGACCCGAATAGCATACCGACAGATAAAGATATGTCGAGCTCGCCGTCAGGAACATTGCCCAAACGCTTTTTGACTTGTCGCCCGTAATCAGATAGGTAATTTTTTTTGTATAGACAAGCATGATTACCGTGCACATCACCAAAAACATTTTTGAGTAAGCAAGCATGATAGCCGAGCTCATAATGGGCTTGCCGAAAAAGCGCTGCATGATCCATATCGGCAGGTTCCATATTGACCACGGCAAAACGCTCATAATTTCGCTTCCCATATGGGCGTGGTGAACCCCGTTGACGTTGCTTGCGGTGTATTCGTAAAAACCTCTAAAATTTCCGTCGGCAATAACGTCCCATACATTGGTAGACCATATCGTAAGACTTTGAGAATCCCATGTAGACGTTGTAACAAATACAAACAAGCCCGTCACAACAGCTAAGATCCATTCGGCAAGATAAACCTTGTCGGTGTTGTACATCGTTACCAGCTTATTCTTAATTTTCATATAAAACTCCAGGAAAAATTAATTAGAACGAAAGGTATCCGCCAAGTGAAAACAAAGCTATGCCCGCAATAAGCACCGCCATTCCGGCGATCTTTTTCGCGGTAAATTTCTCTTTCAGTAAAATAAAGCCCAGTACAGCTACAAAAACGTAACCCGCGCTTTCAAGTATGGGCCCCGCCGATACATCGACAAACTTGTAGCAGTACATAGTAATGAGCATCGAGCAGAAAAACATTCCGTACGCCGTAATAACCAGCGGATTAAGATATTCTTTTATGGTACTTTCATATGTTTTATTCGCGCTTTTTTTCAGCAGTATCTGCGAAATCGAGGAAATCAGCACCGACGCGATAAACACGCATGAAAACACCAGCGTTGCCTGTTCCTTACTCATTGTTTGACACCACCAATACCACGCCGGCAAACACAACAAGCGAACCGACTATTTTATACCATGTGATGCTGTCTCCGAGGATAAAGGCGCCCCACAGCATGCCCCACGCGATGCAAATAGCCTTATTTGTAAAAGCTACGGTAAGCGGCAGCTTTTTAAGCACCTGCTGCCAGAGCAGAGCGTAAATGCCCAAAAACAGCACCGCAAGCCCCGCGAACAGCAGGAAATAAAGCGACAGAAAGTCGTGCTGGAACGCAAGCTTCATAAATACGCCCACAAACGAGTAGAGCAGCAAAATGAAGTGGAGCACCGCGTAGGTCTTTATATCAAACTTCTTTTTATTGTTTTCCATTCTTTTCGTCCTCAAAGCCGACCTTTTTTCTGATTACAAACTGCGGCGAGCGGTTTATGCTAAGATAAATACGTCCTACATATTCGCCCACCATTCCGAGCATCAACATAATCATGCCGCCGAGGAAAAGCAGAACCGCCATGGTTGAGCTCCAGCCCATAAGCGAATTTGGAACTACAAACTTGTGGATAATAACGTATATTCCGAATAAAAAGCCGAACGCGGCGGTAATAAACCCGATAAACGTGGCAAAACGCAGGGGCTTGACCGAAAACGAGGTAAAGCCATTGATCCACAGCAGCAAAAGCTTTTTCAGGCTGTAGCCCGATGTGCCCTCGGCGCGCTCGCGGTGATTGACCTCAACGTTTGTCACCTTTTTTGTGGCACGCAGCAGCAGACCGCTCATATAAGGATAGGGGTTCTCGTAGCGCAGAACCTCGTCAACAACATAGCGCCTGCACGCAAAATAGCTCATTATTTTTAAATCCTTGGGCTTGCTTAAAAGCCAGCGCGCCATAAGGTCGTTTACCTTGCTGCCGAAGTTTCTGAAGCCCGAGTGCTGCTTGGTTTTATACTCGGCAAACACCAGATCGAAGTCCTTAAGCTTGTCGATCAGCTTGAACATCTCGTTTGCGGGGGTCTGTCCGTCGTCGTCAAGGCAGACAACGATATCGCCCGTAAGATAGGTAAATCCCGCCATGATTGCCGAGTGCTGACCGAAATTGCGCGACAAGTCAAGCCCCTTTACATGCGGATTTGCCTTTGAAAGCTCAGTGATCGTATTTATAACATTGTCGGGCGAGTTGTCGTTTACAAGAATAATCTCATAATCAAATCCGCCGTGAGCGGTAACGGTCTGCACTATCTCGTCAACAACGCCGCCTACGGTATGCTCCGAACGATAGCACGGAATGACAAATGAAATCTTTTCCATATCCTTCATCACCTGTTGTTTTCCCATTCTTTTTTAAGTATTCCCATAAATACCATATCATAACCGACTCCGTCGATAATAACATCCTCGCGGAATGTGCCCTCGCACCGGAAGCCCGCGTTTTCATAGCTCTTTATGGCGCGGGTATTGTCGGCAAACACACGCAGATAAACGCGGTTGAGCCCGAGCTCTCCGAAAGCGTAGTCAAGCGCCAGCTTTGCAGCGGCCGAGCCTATCCCCTTGCCACGGCACGATTCCTCGCCGATAAAAATGCCGTACTCGCATTTTTGGTTCTGCATGTCGATGTCGCGCAGGTAAACCGAGCCTACCTCCTGCCCCGTTTCTTCATCGGTAATAACAAACTGGGCAACCTCGCCTTTTTGGATGCGGTTGCGGAACCAGTTAAGATGCGCCTCGGGGGTAAGGGGCGTGCGGTAAATAAAATGCTCCATTACAGAGGGCGCGTTGCGCCATTTAAGGATATTGTCGGTGTCCGCCTCTGTTACTGGGCGGATAGAAACCATATGATTCATAGCTTATCCCTTATAGAACTTGATAACGGTATCGATTACCTTTTGAATGTCGGCGTCGGTAAGGCCGTAGTACATCGGCAGACGGAGCAGTCTGTCGGATTCCTTTGTGGTGTAAACATCCTCGCCGTGGAACCTGCCGAACTTTTTGCCCGCGGGCGCGCCGTGAAGCGGGATGTAGTGGAACACCGCAAGAATATCGTTTTCCTTGAGGAAGGAAATCAGCGCTGTCCTCTCCACTAAGTCTTTAGCTTTAAGATAGAACATGTGAGCGTTATGCTTGCATTCGGCGGGAATGATCGGGCGCTGAACATAGCCTTCTTTTTCAAGCTGCTCAAAGCTGTCGTAGTACCTCTGCCATGACGCGAGGCGGTTGTCGTTTATCATGTCCGCCTGCTGAAGCTGCGCCCAAAGGTAAGCGGCATTCATGTCGCTGGGCAGATATGACGAACCGTGATCGACCCAGGTATATTTATCGATCTGGCCGCGCAGGAAAACGCTGCGGTTAGTGCCCTTTTCGCGCAGGATCTCGGCAGCCTCGATTTTTGAGGCGTCCTTAATAAGCAGCGCTCCGCCCTCACCCATGCTGTAGTTCTTTGTTTCGTGGAACGAGTAGCAGCCGTAGTCGCCGATAGTGCCCAAAGCCTGTCCCTTGTATTCGGACATAACCGCCTGAGCCGCGTCCTCAACAACCTTCAGGTTATGGCGCTTTGCAATATCCATAATAGTATCCATCTCGCACGCGACTCCCGCGTAGTGGACGGGTACGATAGCCCTTGTTTTATCGGTAATAGCGTCCTCGATTTTTGTTTCGTCGATATTCATTGTATCGGGACGGATGTCTACAAACACCAGCTTTGCGCCGCGAAGCACAAACGCGTCCGCTGTAGAACAGAATGTAAACGAGGGAAGAATAATCTCGTCGCCGGGCTGAATCTCCAAAAGCAGCGCCGCCATCTCAAGCGAATGAGTGCAGGAGGTGGTCAGCAGAGCCTTAGCTGTACCTGTCTTGTTTTCAAGCCACTCGTGGCACTTCTTGGTGAACGGACCGTCACCGCAGATTTTTTGATTGTTGATCGCCTCGACGATGTATTTTGTTTCTGTTCCCAAAAACGGAGGCACGTTGAACGGTATCATAAATAATCCCTCTTTTTCTTATTTCAAAAGTTTTCATATATTATTTATTATATTATATCAAAAAATAAAAGTCAACAAATCACGCGCCATAGCCTATTTTCCGGCGGAGAAAAAAAACTGCCTTTCTCTGCTATTTTTGTTGACATTTTCAGACAAAAGCCGCATTATACCGCCTTTGCGCCCATAAATGTAAAAAAGGCGCGCCGACAGGCACGCCCTTTGCAGATAATATATTATACGTCAGAAAAATCAAAGTCCTCGTCAAATTCCGCTTCCTCGGAATCATCCTCGTCGAGCAAGTCCTCCTCGATTCCGTCCTTGAGCACAGCGGAAGCTTCCTCGTCCTCAGCCTTTTCGGCAACGTCGTCTGTTTCAAGCTCAAAGCCGCTGCAGAAGGAATAGGGCAATCCGTAGCCGAACGCTACAGCCGCCAGCGATGTTACAACGCTGAGCCCTGTTACTCCGTCGGGAGCAAAGGTCTTGTGAAGCGGCATTCCCTCAAACAGAGTGGCAAGGATAATCAAAAGCGTGGGCAGCACAAGCACAATCAGCGTAAGGGGCGAAAAGCGCATTACCGCCTTGCCGTCGCCGACTCTTGTAGCGTAAAACAGCAGAATGCCGAACACCGCGTAAACAGCCGCCGAAATAATTCTGCCGGTCATAAGATCCATGTTCTCGGTAAACTTGGAGAAGAAGTTTGCGCAGACGATAAACGCGATGATCAGAAACGCGGAAAAGAAAAGGTTAATATGTTCTTTTTTATCGGGTTTTCTCATAATAAAACAGCCTCCTGTTATAGTAGTGGAAAAATAACAGTTATACTTTACCACACTTTTTTGCAAAAAGCAAGTGCGTCACGTCCAGATAAGCGATGTGAAAAACTGCTCGTAGGCGTCGTCCCAGCCCTCAATAGGGTTTACTCCGCCGCCGTTTACGCTTCTGAGTTTTGCGTCGTTTTCGGTAAGCCCCAGCGAAAACAACTCTCCGGCGTATATCTCATAGCCTTTTTCACGCGCAAGGGCGCAAAAATCTTCAACAGGATCATCGCTGCCGCGCGTTTTTAAAAGCTCGGCTTTCAGCGCCGTATCAGACTTTGCGTCACTCAGCAGCCGTTGAAGCTCACGTTCGATCATACCTTACCTCCCGAATGCAAAAGAGAAGCCCGACTTTTGTCGGGCGTGCGATTTACTCAATAGCGCTGTCGAGGTACTCCATCAGTTCCTCGTCATCTTTTTTCTGCTTGTCTTTAACTATAAAGAACGCAGTGAAAGCAGCTGAAAGAGCCGCTACAACCGAAATAATACCGATAATCCAGAATAACTTTTTGTTTTTCATGATGAAACCTCCATTGTATAAATATTATTGACAATGCCCTGCGCAAATACTAATTATATTTTAAACAATTTTCTCAGAAATGTCAACAGAAAAACAAAAAAAGCAGAGAAAAACTCTGCTTTTGGGTTTCAGCCTATAAAAACAATTTACGCGGAAGCGTTAAGGCGCTTTGTAAGATTGGATTTTCTTCTTGCAGCGGTGTTCTTGTGCAGAATACCCTTTGCCGAAGCCTGGTCAATCTTCTTAATCGCGAAACGAACTGCCTCCTGCTTGTTATCAGCATTGGTGTCAACAGCGAAGTACGCTTTCTTGATTGCAGTCTTAAGAGCCGACTTTGCAGCCTTGTTGCGAGCGGTTTTGGTCGCGATAACCTTTACACGTTTTTTCGCGGACTTGATGTTTGCCATTGTCCCACCTCCTTAATATCAGTCATATAGGTAGTATAATAGCATAAACGCGCTTTAAAATCAAGCTTTTTTTCAAAAAAACCGTTAAAATTTGCGGCACTTCCGTTTTTCGCCCACATATTGTGTGCGTGCGCAGGCATTACTATATATATGGTATAAGGCTATTTTCCGCCCCGGCGCTTTAAATACCACACTATACCGAGCCCCACGGCAAAAGCGCCGAGCAGACAGCGGAACACAATAAGCAGCACCCCGTCAAACATAGCTATTCCGCCAAAGGCGCGCAGCCCGTACCACACCGTCATAAAGACAAAGAACGCCGCCATAACATAGGCAAGCAGCCCTTCCTTTCTGCCGACGGCCAAAACCATTACGGCTAAAAACACCCAAAGAAATACATATATATACTGCAAAACCAAAAGAACGCTTCCTTTCCTGTTCCTTCCTAATAATATAGCGGCTTTGGCGGCGGTTGTCAACCTTGTGCTTTGTGAACGGCAGGTGAATAATGTGATTATTTCAAGAATTTTCAAAATACCGCTTGACTTTTTCTGACTTTTAGGATATAGTATGAATAAAGCAGTTAGCACTCGACCACTTAGAGTGCTAATCCTCAAAAGAGGTGAAAGAAATGGAACCATCCGCGAGAAAACAAAAGATTCTCGCCGAAATCGTAGAGCGCTTCATCCAAAGCGGTGAGCCCGTAGGTTCCAAGTCGCTGCTAAGCGCCGAAGGGCTTTCGGTTTCATCGGCAACGGTTCGCAACGATATGGCCGAGCTTACCGAAAAGGGCTATATTGTCCAGCCGCACACCTCGGCAGGCAGAATCCCTACCCAAACAGGCTACCGCTTCTACGTTGACAACATAATGAAGCTTACGCCCGTTACCGAAAGCGGCGAGGAGTATATACGCGAAACCTTAGCTAAGAACTCCGATTCGCCCGAATGCATTTTGCAGGGCGCTGCCGACACACTCTCACGTTTGACCAGCTGCATAGCGCTGGCTACAACGCCCGACGGCAACGAGGGCAGGATCCGCAGGATAAGCTTTGTGCCCACGGGCGCTCACGCCGGAATGGCGGTTGTAATATCCTCAAACGGCGTTATCAAAACCAAGCTTTTCCGCTGTGAGTTTTTGCTTACTCCCGAGCTGCTAAGCGTATTTGAAAAAGCGTTCAACGATACCTTTGCCGGAATAAGGCTAAGCGCCGTAAACAGACCGTTTATCCAGACCGCCGCCGCGGGCTTCGGCGAGCTGTCACTGTTTATGACCGCCCCGTTAATGGCAATTATGGAGGCGTGCGAGCAGGCGGCGCGTGTAAGCGTGTGCCACAGCGGCTTCGGAAGGCTGATGAGCGTAACGGGCATGGATTTGGCGGGAGCGCACCGCGTGTGGGAGTTTTTGCAGAATAAGCACGACTTGGCAGCAATGCTTGAAAGGCTTCCGCAGACGCCAACGGCGACAATAGGCGCCGAAAACAGCCGCGTTGAGCTTTCAAACTGCTCGGTGATCTCCGCGAGGTACACCGCAGGAGACGCTTCGACGGGAGTTATAGCTTCGGTAGCGCCTATGCGCACAGACTACGCGCGGACGTTTTCGATTTTGGAATGTATAGTTAAAAATGTCGGTTCGCTTATCGGCGAGCTGGTTGAAGTATAGAGGAGGTAATCCGATGTCTAAGAAAAAAAAGGACGAGGCAGTAGAAGCCGCAGAAGAAAAGGTTGAAGAAACTGCCGCCGAACAGGCTGAGGAAGAACAGCCCGAAGAAAAAGACGAAACAGCCGAAAAAATAAAGGCACTGGAAGATGAAGTCGCAGCGGGCAAGGACAAATACATGAGGCTTGCCGCGGAGTACGACAACTACCGCAAGCGCACGGCAAACGAAAAGCTCTCGCTTTACGACGACGCGACGGCAAAGGCGGTAACCGAGCTGCTTCCCGTTGCCGACAGCGTAAGAATGGCGCTTGAAAACCTAAAAGACGCCGACCCCGAGATTTTAAAGGGAATTGAGCTGATTTCAAACCAGCTTGACAAATCGCTTGAAAAGCTGAAGGTCGAAGCGTTCGGAAAGGTCGGCGATGATTTCGACCCGAACCTGCACAACGCGATCGGTATGGTGGACAATGAGGAGTTGGGCTCTGACAAAATCGCCGCCGTGTTCCAGACAGGCTACAAAATAGGCGACAAAATCATCCGCCACGCAATGGTACAGGTCACAACGTGACGTTGTATCCAGCGCGCCTTTGGATAACTTGATATAACATTAACCATTCTGCAGCGGCGCGTCAGAACAACGCGGCAACATAAATATTCCTACTCTTTAAGCAAAGTATGCAATTCACCCTCTTAACACGAGGGGTTACTAAATAATCAAACACTAAACACTAATATTGGAGGAAAAGATTATGGCAAAGACAATAGGTATAGATTTAGGTACAACAAACTCATGCGTATCTGTTATTGAGGGCGGCGAGCCCGTAGTTATCGCAAACGCCGAAGGCAGCAGAACAACTCCCTCGGTAGTAGCGTTCTCAAAGGACGGCGAAAGAATGGTAGGCCAGGTTGCCAAGCGCCAGGCTATCACCAATCCTGAGCGCACCGTTTCTTCGATCAAGCGCGAGATGGGTACAGCTTACAAGGTAAATATCGACGGCAAGAGCTACACTCCTCAGGAGATTTCAGCTATGATCCTTCAGAAGCTTAAGGCTGACGCCGAGGCTTATCTCGGCGAGACCGTTTCTCAGGCGGTAATCACCGTTCCCGCATACTTCACCGACGCTCAGCGTCAGGCTACAAAGGACGCAGGTAAGATCGCCGGTCTTGACGTAAAGCGTATCATCAACGAGCCCACAGCCGCGGCTCTTTCATACGGCGTTGACAAAGAAAACGACCAGAAGGTTATGGTATATGACCTCGGCGGCGGCACCTTCGACGTATCGATCATCGAGATGGGCGACGGCGTTCAGGAGGTTCTTGCTACAGCAGGCAACAACCGTCTCGGCGGCGACGACTTTGACAAGCGCGTCATCGACTGGATGGTACAGTCGTTCAGAACAGAAACAGGCATTGACCTTTCATCCGATAAAATGGCTATGCAGAGATTAAAGGAAGCAGCCGAGAAGGCTAAAATCGAGCTTTCGGGCGTAACTACTTCCTCAATCAACCTGCCCTTTATCACAGCTGACCAGACAGGCCCCAAGCACCTTGACCTTACACTCACCCGCGCTAAGTTCAACGAGCTTACAGCAGACCTTGTAGAGGCTACAATGGGCCCCGTTCGCAGCGCTCTGTCAGACTCGGGTCTGCAAATAGGCCAGATCGACAAGGTTCTTATGGTAGGCGGTTCCTCAAGAATCCCCGCTGTTCAGGAAGCTGTACAGAAGCTCATCGGCAAAGAGCCGTTCAAGGGCATCAACCCCGACGAATGCGTTGCAATGGGCGCTGCTATTCAGGGCGGCGTACTCGGCGGCGAGGTTGAAGGTCTGCTGCTTCTCGACGTAACTCCCCTGTCCCTCGGCGTTGAAACCATGGGCGGTATCATGACAAAGATCATCGACAGAAATACAACCATCCCCACCAAGAAGAGCCAGATTTTCTCAACCGCAGCCGATAACCAGACTCAGGTTGAAATCAACGTTCTCCAGGGTGAGCGTGAATTTGCACGCGACAACAAGCAACTCGGTCTGTTTGCTCTTACAGGAATCGCTCCCGCAATGCGCGGCATTCCCCAGATCGAGGTAACCTTTGACATCGACGCAAACGGCATTGTAAACGTTTCTGCTAAGGATCTCGGCACAGGCAAGGAGCAGAAGATCACAATTTCATCCTCCACCAACATGAGCAAGGAGGACATCGACAAGGCGGTCAAGGATGCCGAGCAGTACGCTGCCGAGGACAAGAAGCGCCGTGAAGAGGTTGACGCCAAGAACGAGGCTGAAAACCTTGCATATCAGGCAGAGAAGCTTGTAAACGAGAACGGTGACAAGCTTGCGGACGCCGACAAGACCACCATAAACACAAAGGCAGCAGCCGTTAAGGAGGCTATCTCCAAGAACGACGTTTCAATGATCAACGCCGCTAAGGAAGACCTGCAGAAGTCGCTTTACGAAATCAGCGCAAAGCTGTATCAGCAGGCGGCTCCTCAGCAGGGCGCTCAGGGTGCTCCCGACATGGGCGGTGCTCAGCAGCCCAACCAAAACAACGGCGGAGACCCCAACGTATATGACGCCGACTTCACCGACGTTGACGGCAACAACTGATTGACTTAACTGGAAAAGGGCGACACTCGCTGTCGCCCTGTTTCCGCTGTTTTATACTATTATGATATCAAATGCAGGCGCACGCAGGGCGCGCCTCTGCATTTGACATCAATTAAAAATATTAACCCTACATACAGAGGATGATAGACAATGGCAGAAAAAAGAGATTACTACGAGGTGCTTGGCCTGCAAAAGGGCGCGAGCGATGACGAAATAAAAAAGGCGTTTAGACAGAGCGCCAAAAAATATCACCCTGACCTTCACCCCGGCGACAAGGAGTGCGAGGAAAAGTTCAAGGAAGTAAACGAGGCGTACGAGGTGCTTTCCGACAGTGATAAGCGCGCGCGCTACGACCAGTTCGGCCACGCGGGCGTTGACCCCAACTTCGGCGCGGGCGGCGCAGGCGGCGGCAGCCCCTTCGGCGGCGGAATCGACCTTGACGACATCTTTTCAAGCTTTTTCGGCGGCTTCGGCGGAAGACGTCAGGGACGCGCGAACGCCCCTCAGCGCGGCAGCGACATTGAGGCAAGCATTACAATCACCTTTGACGAATCCGCAAAGGGCTGCAAAAAGACAATCAGTTACACAAGCGTTTCAACCTGCGACGAATGTCACGGCACAGGCGCGGCAGCGGGCAGTCAGCCCAAAACCTGCTCGGCGTGCGGCGGCTCCGGAAGGGTAACGATAAACCAGCGCTCGCCCTTCGGCGTTATCCAGACACAGCGCTCATGCGACGCGTGCCACGGCACGGGTAAAATCGTCGACAATCCCTGCCGCAAGTGCAGCGGATCAGGCAGACAGCGCAAAAACCGCACAGTGGATGTAACGATCCCGGCAGGCATAAGGGATCAGCAGATACTCAACATCAGCGGCCACGGAAACGCCGGCTACAACGGCGGCCCCGCAGGCGACCTTCACGTTTATGTAAAGGTTCGCAGCCACTCCATGTTTGAGCGCAGAGGCGACGACGTATGGTGCAATCTGCCCCTGACATTCGCCCAGGCGGCGCTCGGCTCTGAGGTTGTCGTTCCCACACTTGAGGGCGACGTAAAATACACGATTCACGAAAGCACCCAGCCAAACGATGTTTTCAAGCTCAAGGGCAGAGGCTTTCCTCATTTGGGAGGCAGAGGAAAGGGCGACCAGTATGTGCGCGTTGTAATTGAAGTGCCCAAGGGACTTAACGGCAAGCAGAAAGACCTGCTGCGCGAATTTGAGCGCTCACTCGGCGAGAAGAATTACCCCAAAAGAAGAAACTTTTTTGACAAAATAAAAAAACATTTTAACTAAGCTATGAATAACTGGACTGAAATAAAAATCGCGGTAAGCGCCGCGGATATAGACAAAGCCGGCGACATTGCAAACGTTGTTGTGCCCTACGGAATTTACATTGAGGATTACCGCGACATGGAGCAGGTGGTGCAGGACATAGCCCACATAGACCTCATTGACGAGGATCTGCTGAAAAAAGACCGCTCTAAGGCGTATGTGCACCTGTATCTCGAGCCGGGCGTCTCCCCTGCCGAGGCTGTGGCGTTTTTATCGGAGCGCTACGAAAGCGAGGGAATTGAGCACTCAATTGAGCTTCTCGACTGCGCCGAGGAGGATTGGCGTAACAACTGGAAGCAGTATTTTCATCCGCTTGCGGTCGGCAAAAACCTGATGATAGTGCCGAGCTGGTACGAAAACTTTGACGCTCAGGGCAGAACCGTTCTCAATATCGACCCGGGTCTTGCCTTCGGCACCGGCGGTCACGAAACAACTCGTCTTTGCCTTGAGATGTGCGAAAAATACATGAATCGCGGCGACAGCGTTCTCGACGTAGGCTGCGGAAGCGGAATCCTCGGAATAGCGGCGCTGCTCTGCGGGGCTGACAGTGCCGTGGGAGTTGACATCGACGAAAAGGCGGTTGACACCGCGCGCGAAAACGCCGAACTAAACGGCGTAAGCGACCGCTTTACCGCTGTCTGCGGAAGCTTTACCGACAAGGTGAGCGGCAAATACGGCATTGTTCTTGCCAACATCGTGGCGGACGCAATCCTGTTTTTGTCAAAGGGGATTTCCGACTTTATGAAGCCCGACGCGGTGTACATTATGAGCGGAATTATCGACACCCGAGCCGAGGAGGTCAAGCAGGGCGTAAGCAGATGGTTCGACATCATCGAGGAACATCTCGACGGCGGCTGGGCGTGCTTCGCGGCTAAATTGAAAAAACAATAATTGCAAAAGGACGGCTTTTCAGCGCGAAAAACCGTCCTATTTTTATGTTTTGCTACAGATTGTTATATTTTGTGTGTAATAAATTATTTATTACAAAAGTTTAAGATTTTTTTGTGTAAAATTGCTTGCATTCTTATTATCGTTGTGCTATATTTTAACTATGGAATTATAATTCTATTATATTAAAAGGAGGAACATCTATGAATTTAACTTCCATTAAAAAGTATGTGGCTGAGTGCATCGGAACAATGGTTCTTGTTATCTTCGGCTGCGGAACCGCAATGCTTACAGGCCCCGGAAGCAGCGGAGCGGCGTACATCGCAACCGCGCTCGCGTTCGGTCTTACAATTGTGGCTATGGCTTACAGCGTAGGCAACATTTCGGGCTGTCATATCAACCCCGCAGTTTCGTTCGGTGTATTCATTACAGGCGGAATCAGCCTTAAGGATTTCATCGGCTACATCATCGCCCAGTTTACAGGCGCCCTTACAGGCACAGGCATTTTGGCTATGATTTGGGGCATGGGCGGCATTACCGACCAGACCGGCAAACCCGACACAGTTCTTGGCATTAAAACCGGAACGCTCGGTCTTAACGGCTTCGGCGCAAACACAATGGACGGCGTAGGCGGAAACCACTTTGCAGGCTTCTTTGTTGAAATCATCCTCACCGCGATTTTCGTATTCGCAATTCTCGGGGTTACCTCCAAAAAGGCTAAACACGGCTCCTTCGGCGGTATTGTAATCGGTCTTACCCTTACCGTAGTTCACCTCTTCGGCATCGGCCTTACCGGCACCTCCGTAAACCCCGCCCGCAGCTTCGGTCCCGCTTTCTGCGCAATGTGCGGCGGCAACTTCAAGCCTATCGCAGCGCTTTGGGCGTTCCTGCTCGGCCCGATGATCGGCGCGGCTCTCGCGGCTATTGCTTACAAGTTCCTTGAGAGCGACGATGCACCCAAAACCGTATAAGTTTAATCTGTTAAAATTAAGGGTCGGCAAACAAGATACTTAATAAAGTTGTCGCCCGCTATGCCGTTTTGCTCATAGCCGCCCTTTTTAAGCACCTGATTGACCGCGATTTGGGTTCCGTCGCCGAAAATTCCGTTTTCGTCCATGCCTTGGGTGGTAATACCAAGCCGCTTTGCAAGAATAAGCATTTCCTTAAGAGCCAGAACTCCCGTTCCCCTGTCCTTATAGCGGTAACCTGTGCTGTCGAGCACCTTGTCAGATTTTTTCCAGCCGTTGTAGCCACCGTTTTTGATTATGGTCGGGTAATCCTTGTAGCACTTATCCTGGTCGATAACGCCTACTCCCGGAATGCTGGGGCTGTCGATAAAGTTCTGCTCGCCGCCGTACTGCCACATTCCCATGTTGTTGCCGTAGTACTGAGGGACCTTCCACCACTGCGCAAACCAAAGGTCGCAGCTGTTGAGCACCTCAGAGGAAATATAGTTGTTGATCTCCTCAAGCCCGGTGTAAATCATCGGGTAATAGCCCGCGGCGCGCACACCCTCTACAAAAATCTTGCAGACGTTATTGATGTTTGAATACGTCATGCCGCCGTGCTTTGCCTTATATCCGTCGCCGTCCTCCATGTCGATAGCCACGGGCAGGGTCGGGCGCTTGCCCTTTAAGAGCCTTAAAACGTGCTTAACCTCGCTTTGGGCGTCAGCCGTGCTGAGCGCGTAGGAATAAAGATATGCTCCCCACGGAACGCCCGCCGCCTCGCATTTGCGCACGTTGTTTTCAAACTGGGTGTCGTCCTGCATTTTTAAGTCGCTGCCGTAACCGCAGCGAATCATAACAAAATCATAGCCCGCCTTTTTTATTGCCTCTACGCTTACATTTCCGTTGAGCGACGAAATATCAACGCCCTTTTTTCCGACTAAACTCATATTTTCTCTCCTTCCTCAGCTTTGGACATGATGTCCGCAGCGTTTACGCCTGAATAAAAAACTTTCTTCATTTTTAACGTCCTTTCACTATCATTCTATGAAGAGGCGCCGTTTTGGTGAAACACCCCTTCACTAATAGCGAATAAACGCGAAAAAATGCATGCAACTATGCAATTTTTCAAAAAGTTTTTTAAATTTTTTTATTTGGCTCCGGAAACGCCCGCTCTATTGCATTTTCGGGCAATAATGATATAATAAAAGAAGGAGATGATTTGATGAATACCGAATTATATAATCAGGCAAAACAGGCGGCTGAGGAAATTATCGCAGCCGCAGGACTTAAATCAGGCGACATCTTGGTAGTAGGCTGCTCGTCAAGCGAAATCACAGGCGGAGTTATCGGGCACAATTCAAGCCTCGAGACCGCCGAGCAGGTTTTCGGCGGAATCTATGCGACAACTCAGGCAAAAGGCGTTTACCTTGCCGCTCAGTGCTGCGAACACCTTAACCGCGCGATCTGCGTTGAGCGCGCTGCTGTTCCGAACGCCGAGACTGTTTGGGTTGTACCCCAGCCAAAGGCGGGCGGCTCGTTTGCCACAACCGCTTACCGTACCTTTAAAGAGCCGGTTATGCTGGAAGAAATAAAGGCTGACGCGGGACTTGACATCGGCGGAACCTTAATCGGCATGCACTTAAAGCGTGTAGCCGTGCCCGTAAGGCTCAGCCTTGACCATATAGGCAGCGCGATACTGCTTGCCGCAAGAACCCGTCCGAAATACATCGGCGGCGAAAGAGCGAAGTATGAATAGTTTTTAGTGATTAGTGGTTAGTAAAATTTTAAAACAGGGACGTGTCAGTAAAGAACACGCCCCTGTTTTTATCTTACCGAGATTACCAAGGAACTACTGTTCCCGTGAGCTCGCTTACGCTCTTTATTCCGTTGTCGTCGAGGAACTTGTTGAGCCCCTTGTTGATTTTAATCGGAGCGTACGGGTCTGAGAACAGTACCGTGCCGATTTGCAGCGCGGTTGCACCCGCGATAAGCATTTCAACGGCGTCCTCCCATGTAGAGATACCGCCCATACCGATAATCGGAATTTTAACGGCGTTTGATACCTGCCACACCATTCGTACAGCGACCGGGAATACCGCCGCGCCGCTGAGGCCGCCCGTATTGTTGCGTATGATCGGTCTGCGGCTGTTAATGTCAATACGCATGCCCGTGAGGGTGTTTATCATTGAAACCGCGTCTGCGCCCTCTGCCTCGGCCGCCTGAGCGATTGAAGCGATATCCGTTACATTGGGGCTGAGCTTTACAACAAGGGGCTTTTGGCAGTGAGCGCGCACCTGTTTTGTAATGTTGCCCACCGACTCGCAGCTTGTTCCGAACTGAACGCCGCCGCTCTTTACATTGGGGCAGGAGATATTAAGCTCTATCATATCCACGTCGGTAACGCTTAGCTTTTCCGCCATTTGGCAGTATTCCTCAACCGTGTTGCCGGCGATATTAGCTATAACAACCGTGTTTTGCTGTTTAAGCCACGGCAAGTCCTCTTCGATAAACACGTCTACGCCGGGGTTCTGCAGTCCGACCGCGTTGAGTATACCCGAGGGCGTTTCCGCGATCCTGGGCGGCGGATTGCCATCGCGCCTTTTTAATGTAATTCCCTTGCATGAGATTCCGCCCAACGCGCTGAGCGGATAAAACTCGCCGTATTCCCTGCCAAAGCCGAAGGTGCCCGACGCGGCAATAAGCGGATTGTTAAATATTACACCCGCGACCTTTACCGATAAATCAGCCATTAAAACACTACCTCCTCAGCGTTGAATACAGGACCGTTTTTGCAGACATGCTGCATAATTTCCTCTCCGTTTTTGCGCACCTTTACCGCACACACAAGGCACGCGCCCACGCCGCAGCCCATGCGCTCCTCAAGCGAAATCTGACACGGCTTGTTAAACTCGGCGCAGACCGCCGCCACCGCCTTAAGCATTGGCGTAGGTCCGCAGGCGCAGACTTCGTCGATTTCGGCTATCCTCTCGCGCAGCAGGTCGGTAACAAAGCCCTTTCTGCCCGCGCTTCCGTCGTCGGTGCAGAGCAGCGTTTCGCCCTCTGATTTAAAGTCGTCCTGCAAAATTACAAGCGACTCATTTCTGAATCCCGTGATGATGAGCGGGGTTTCGCACTGCTTGGCGGTATAGAGCATAGGCGGAGCGCCTATTCCGCCGCCGATCAAGCAATAGCGTCTGCCCGGCTCGATCTTAAAGCCGTTTCCGAGCGGAACCAGCACGTCAACCATATATCCCGGCTGCATTTGTGACATTATTTTTGTACCCTCGCCCTTGACCTGGTACACAAGCCTGAGTACATTTTCGCTTGCGTCGCATATTGAAATCGGGCGGCGAAGCGACTTTCCGGGAACATAAACATGCGCAAACTGTCCGCAGCTTACAGGCAAATCGTCCTGAGCGTACCTAAGGCGCATATCAAAAATCCCGTCCGCTATTTTCTCATTCGAGAGCAGCTTAAGCTGCCTTACATCATATTTCATTTGTCCACTCTCCTATTCGTAATCCAATATCATAATAATCAGCCGACGGTCGCTGTACGAGCTCAGCTTGCAGTCGCTGCTGAGTGTGTTTGCTCCGCCGTTTATTTCGTTTGCCTTTGTCATCCAGTCATAGGCGTACCCCTGCACTATTTCATCATAGGCGCTGTCAAAATCAAGGCTGTCGCCGATAAGAAAATTGCAGCTTTGCGCGCCGCCTGACGCCGCCTTCGCCAGATATTCGGCGCAGTTATCCGAATCGATCGAATCGACCGCAAGGGCGTTGAGCGTAAAGTAGCCGTAGTCCGTGCTGTCGCACTGAGGCACATAGCCGTTGTACCAGATATCCGACGCGCTGTATTCGCTGTATGTCGGGGCGATTTTGTGGTCTTTTTCGAGCTCGGCGGTAGTGATATTAAAATACAGGTGACTGCCCGCGTCGGTCACCAAAGCGCTTTCGGTATCGTCGCAGTCGTCCCAAGTGACGTCGACCTGGTACCATTCCCCGTAAAGCTGAACGCAGTTCCAAATGTGGTTTGTATTATCCTCGCCCTCAAAGCCCTGAGCCTGCCCCTGAATAACCCAGCAGTCGACACCCAGCTTATGACAGAGCAGCTGAAACGCGCGCGTATAACCCTCGCACACCGCTTTCCCCTCAACCAGAGCGCCGTACGCGTTCTGCTCGTTGGCACGAACGGTATCGCTTTTATGCAGCTTAACCGACTCCTCGTCATAGGCGCAGTTTTTTATGATATAGTCGTGCGCGTACAGCTCTTTTTCGTATGAGGAAGCTTCCTTGGGAGCTCCCTGCAAAGCCGCGTTGACTTTTTCGTCAAGCTCAGTTTTAGCCTGCGCAAGCTCGTTTCCGCTCAGCTTAAAGGTGAGCAGAAGGGTCATTTCGCTGCCGTTGTCGCTGTAGTAATACGGCTCGGTTTCGTCGATCCAAAAAATATCGGGATGATCGTCCTTGTAAAGCTCAAGCACCTCGCCCGCCTTGTCCTTATTGTCGAGGCTGTCTGAGGTAAACTCCTTGCTTTCATTTTTATAGATTGCCGAGTCAATAGCGTCATACAGGCGCTGCTCTTCAACGGTCTGAAGCGCCTTGAAGCCGTAGCCGCTGTATTTTTCGGCAAGCGACGCCGCGTCGGGGCGTTGGCTTATTTCTGAGGAAGCCTCGCTGCCGTCGTCAAAAATTATTGAGCAGCCCGACGCCGTTGCAAGAACCAGTGCTAACGCTGAAATCCGTAAAAACAATTTTAACTTCATATGCTTTTCAAAAGTTCGGTCAGCGCCTTTTCGGCGTGCGTGATATCGGCTTTTGCGCTGTGCCCAAGCACCTTGCCGCCTACTTTTGTAATATAGCTTTCCGACGCGCTTTCAAAATTCACGCTATCCGAGGAACCATCGGCAAAGGTATAAATAATTTCAAACGCTTCGGTTCCGCTGCCGCTGTCGGACTTAACATCGGACATGACTATAAGCGAAACGGCGTCATAAAACGCTGTAAAGCTGCCGAGCTCTACGTCTTTTCCGTTGTATATTACCTCGGTTACGGTTGACTTGGTCTCACTGCCCTGATTGTCGGTAGTTACGCTTTCGTGGGTTTTAAGCCCAAATTCGTAGGTTCTGCCGCCCGTTTTTACGGTCATGCCCGTGAGCTGAGTCATTTTTGGATTCAGCGCGTATTCATAGCAGAGTTTTTCATAGCTTGTTTTTGCCCATGCCGCCTTATCGGCAAAGATTTGATATACTACTTTTCTTCCGCTCACCATCAGGTTCACATTTCCGTTGCCGTCAGGCTTTGAGGCGATTAGCTCCACGGTTTCGTCGGGATAAACAGCAGTAAGACGCGCGTTTGGATTTGAAAGCCCAAAGTCATCAAGCTGAGCGTCCGAGGGGTTGACCGCTCTTACCTGCTGAGCGTATAATCCGCGGATCCCGCCCGATACAAGGCTGCTCTCGCTCTCGTTTGCAAAGCGGCTGTCGGGAGCGGTCATCATAAATGACGCCAAATAGTTTTCGTTTGTGTTAGGTACAAGCTCGATACTCTCGGGGAAGCCTGCGCCCGAAAGCTTTATTGAGCTTGCACTGTTGTTAGCGGCGCTGTCGCCCGTTTTGTTTATTGTAAGGCTTATTAAATCGGTTACGCCGTAATCAAACGGAGCGACAGTTTCGGTGTCGGCGACATATACTGCGTCGCCCGTGCCGAATTTAACGTAGGTTCCTGCCTGCATTGGGGCGTCGTCGCCTATGATGATAATCGCTTTTGTGCTGTCGCTGTAGCTGACAGTAACGGTTGAGCGGGGCTTGTCAAAGCCGAAATCGCCCGCCTTGCTTTTGTCGACGGAAGCAACCTTTGCAAACGCCAGCTTTGCCGCTGCGCTTGCAATCATATCGGGGTTGCCTGCCTGCAAATCAAAATCCTCATATCCCTTGATTGTATACACCGTAGCTTCGCCCTTGGGTGTATTTGAAAGCACGTCAAGGGTTCCCTTTTTGTTTTCAACGCGGATATTCTTTATGTCGGCGGGATAGTACTCCATCAGGATACCGCTGCCGTTGTTTTCGATTTCGCCGTTTTCATCAAGCTTTACCGCCGCCTGGTGAACGCCGTCTGAGTCCACGCTCCGCGTCAGGCTTATACCCTCGTCAAAGGTCGCCGTTTGGCTGTCGCTTTTTCCGCCCTTTGGAGCAAGCACCAGAACCAGCACGACCGCCGCCAGAACAGCGGCGACTGCGGCGGCAATAATAATGCCCTTTTTCTTATTCATTACTTATTCCTCCTGCGAACCCAAAGGACAATTCCCGTAATGAGAATAAGCGCGGGAACGGCAATTACAAAGATGATCAGAATTGCGTTTGTGGTGCTCGCCGTCGGCTTGCCCAAGGTGGGCGTTTGCAGGGTTCTGCCCTCGATCACTACCGTGTTGTCGTCCTTGTCGGCGATCGTATTCACAACATTCATAAAGAAAGCGCCGTTGTTGAAGCTGTAGTAATTCATCATCTCGGTGCTGAACATCGAGCTTGAGCTGAACACAATAACGTTTGAGTAAGCCTCATCACCCGCCTTTGTGCCCTCGGCGGCAATAGCTATCGGCTCGCCCTTTACATGGCTGCGGATATCAAAACTCTTGTCGGCGTCGTTGGGGTAGATACCCGCGCCCTTAGAGGTATTGAGCAGCGCGTGAGCCGTGTTTGTATCGGTAATTTCTATGCCCGTCGCAAAGTTGGCGGCAACGGGGATATTTGCGTTTTTGAGGTTTTCGGTATACTTGTCGCAGTAATCCGTAAGGAAGGTATATACCGAATTGGGATTCCAGCGGTAGTCGTTGTTTGTTTCAAACACAAAACCGTTGTAAAGTTCCATGCCCCAGTCCTTAAGCAGCGCGTCAAGATTGGGCGTTTTCATATCCTTAAGGTACGGCGTGGCGTTGGGAACATAAATAATGGTTTTGCCCTTCTTTCCGCCGTTGTCAAGCCATGTACGCAGCTTTTCAGCGGCGCTGTCGCTTATATCGACCTGAGGAGCGAAAATAAGCACGAACTGAGCATCCTTGTCAAGCTCGCCAGTCAAAAGCGAAATCTCGTTTACCTGATAGGCATTGTCGGAGAGCAGCTTTGTAAGCTCGTCGTAGCCTGTGTTGCCCTCGCCTGTAGAGGAGTTGTAGCCGCCCTCGCCTTCGCCCGTCATCACGTCGACAATAACGCGCTCGTCGCTTGTTACATAAAGCGTTCCCTTGGCGACAGCCTGCTCGATAGTTGTACCCGTCCAGCTATACGCCTGGTAGTAGGCGTAGTAGTTCTCGTCGTAGGTAAAGCAGTCGGTGATATTTAGCCCCTTGTACTGGTCGCCGCACTCGATTACGCCGACGGTCTCCTTTGTTTTCCAGTTTATGTTCTCGTATTTCTTGGCAAAATTCGGATCCTCGGTCGTGTCGACAAAGTCATATGTAAACCTGCCGTCCGATTTTGCCTCCATTTTATCGAGCAGGTTCTTTGCCTGCACAAAATATGTGCCCGAATCAAGAAAAGTCTTTTCGTCGGCGACTATGTGGAAGCTGACGTCCTTCGTAAGATGGCTCATGATTTCAACGGTGTCGTCGTTGAGCTCAAACGCCTTGTTTGAGGTAAAATCCGCCTTTAAATCGGGGTATCTGTCAACAATCAGCCCCGCGATCACATTAACAAGCACAACGACCGCCACTGCGATAGCCGTAATTGAAATCGCCTGAATCCTGTGGCGCGTTTTGCGCGAGCTCATTGCCTGTTTGATTTTTCCGCCCTTTTTCACGGTTTTCTTTTCGGAAGGAGTAACGTCTTTTTTGTCAGTCATATTATCCCTCCTTAATTCCAGCGGCGTCTTTCAAGAACGCGGGTCGTAAGGAACAAAAACAGTCCCGCCGCACTCAGGTAAAACACCACGTCAACTATGCTCAAAATACCGTAGGTAAAGTTTTTGTAATATTCAAGGAAATTGATTTTTTCCAGAGCAAACGTAATCCACTTTATCGGGATAATGCTGATAAAGTAGTCCATTGTGTCTATCAACAGTCCAGCGCCCATGCCTACAACAGCCGCCACTACCATGCTCTCGGTCAGCGATGAAATAAAAATATTTATCGCGATAAGCGCCGCTCCCAGCAGAAAGATGCCAATGAGCGTGCACAGCACAACCGACCACTGCGGCTTTGCGAAGATTGAGATAACAATTGCGTAAATTAAAAATATGCCGCAGCAGAGGGCGTAAATTGTAAGCGCGCCGAAAAACTTGCCCAGAACAATCTCAATAAGACTTGTGGGCGAGGTCAGCAGCGCCTGGTCGGTTTTCTGCTTTTTTTCCTCGGAAAAGGTTTTCATTGTAAGCACGGGAATAATGAACATTACAATGTAAAACATGTTTGCAAAAACATAGGAGAGGCTTGTTGAGTCGCCTATAAAGCAGTAAAAATAGAAGAAAAAGCCCGAAAAGAAAAAGTAAACCGCCAAAACAACATACGCAATAGCCGAGTTAAAGTAACCCGACAGCTCGCGTTTATATACAGCGCTCATCAGCTTTCTCCCCCTTTCGATGATTCTGTAAGCTTTAAGTACAGCTCCTCAAGACTGTCGTCGCCTGACTTCATTTCAAGAATGGGGCAGTTTATGCGCACCATGGCGTTGAAAACGGAGCGGCGGATGTCCTCGCCCGATTTATAGTCAATTACATATTCATTCGCCCTGCCCTGTGCCGCCTGCTTTTTAACGCGGAGTACCTCGGGAATTTTGTTGAGCTCTGATGAAATATCCGACGATTTGCCCTCGGCAGTGAGGGTCATTCTGCGCTCGTCACTGAGGACCTCCTGAAGCTTGTCGGCCTTTGCGTCGGCGATGATTTTGCCCCCTGAAATAATAATAATGCGGTCGCAGGTAGCGGAAATCTCGCTTAAAACATGGGACGAAAAAATAACCGTATGCTTTTTGCCCAGGCTCTTTATAAGCTTGCGCATTTCAATTATCTGCCTCGGGTCAAGGCCGACTGTCGGCTCGTCGAGGATAATAACGGGCGGATTTCCAAGCAGAGCCTGAGCAAAGCCCACGCGCTGGCGGTAGCCCTTTGACAGGTTCTTGATAAGCCGCTTACCGTGGTCAGAGAGCCCAACAAGCCTCATTATCTCGTCTATATGCTCATTTTTAGGGAGCTTTACCCTCTTTAAGTCAAACATAAACTCAAGGTATTTGCGCACCGTCATGTCCACATACAGCGGAGGAATCTCAGGCAAATAGCCGATTTTCTGCTTGGTTTTTTTCGGCTCGGAAAGTATCTCGCAGCCGTCGACGGTAACCGTGCCCTCGTTTGATGATATGTAACCCGTAATGATATTCATTGTGGTGGACTTGCCCGCGCCGTTAGGCCCCAAAAAGCCCAGCACCTCGCCGGTATCAACGGTAAAGCTTATGTTGTCAAGCGCCGTTATTTTGCCGTAGCGTTTTGTGAGGTTCTTGACCTCGATCATTCCTGTCACTCCTTTTCGGGTGTTTGTTTAACATTTTATACCATTTTATATTGTACCATAACCCGAAAGAATTTGGTAGGTTTTTTTGTAAAAATTCAATTATCTGTCACAATTAACATTACTACGACACAAAAACACTGTTCTCGCGCAAAAATGCAAGAACAGTGTTCACAAAATATCATTCTTCGGCTTTAAATTCATCGAGATTTTCAGCAACTACTTTTTCTTCATTTAAGTTTTGTTTCACATCTTTTTCTTCCTCTATCTCGTCTAATTCCTGTTGCAATCTTTCATTTATTGTTTCAGCTTCAGATTCAGTAAATTCAACTTCATAATAGTCCTTTTCTTTGCCTTCTTTTATATTTTTGTAATATTTCACATCAGCGGGTTTTAGACCTGCCAAGTATTTTTTGAATTTCTTGGACATTGGCATGTAGGAAGCAAATGTTATGCCGCCTGATACCACACCTCCAACAATCGGAATAACCTTAGCTACTCCTTTTGCAAAAACGTCCTTAGTCATTTTTACACCTAAAATAGTTGCAACTTTTTTGACAATGGGATAAATAAGCCCCTTAGTTAGAGCTTTTTGTGGCAAAGTTTTTACAACTCTTGATGCAATCTGCGCACTGAGTTTGTTTACTGCGGCAACTGCTCCGTTCACACCAAACATAACACCAGTAAATAGAATCAACAAATGATTCGTTTCGTCATCCATAGCACCATCTTCTCCTATTAATTCATTCCAACCGTATAAGTAAGACAGTTTTTGCATAATCCTTAACACATGGGCGTAATACTGGATAAAATCTGCCGGCAAAGTACCAATCATAGCCAAACCGCCTGGAATACCTGCTGCAAAAGAAAAAGTGCTAACCTTTGCAGTTTCATATTTTATGCAACTATCCGCAATTCTGCTTATGGTTCTTGAAGGGATACCTGCATATGCCGGATTGTGTTCAATAGCTTCTGTCACAACATCGTCATCGCAGTATTTTTGCAATTCTCTTCGCAAAAAATCTTCTCTGTTTATGCAAACTAAAGGCAACTTCACAGCAGTTTCTAGCAATTCTTCAAAATTGATTTTTCCTTCTGTTTTTTCTGATTTTTTCTCTATTCTCTTTTCCATTACACTGCTCCTTTTTACAAGCACTATCAATTAGCTTAAACGCAATTTACTTAATTAATATTGTACCACAAAAAATGTTCTCTGACAATTATTATCAGCTTTATTTCAAATGAATTTTGCCGTGAATTTTTTGTAATTTCATGGCGATACTAATATATAATAGAGAAGAGCAAAACGAATACACTTCAAGCAACAAATAGTGAAAGAAATCAGAAAGAAACTAAAAAAGGCACACCTGAGCAAGCTATACGCGAG
>ONCY01000078.1 GCA_900316435.1 uncultured Eubacteriales bacterium
TTGGCTGGCTGTTTCTATATTTTTGAGTGATAAATTAAATTATTATCTGAGAAAAACTCACTGTTTATCGGGATTGTTGAGTTTTGCTCAGGGCTAATATATAAAGAAAAGGAGTGGTTTTATGCAATTTTTATACGCCTTTATAACGGGCGGACTTATTTGCGTTATTGGGCAGCTGCTTATCGACAAAACCTCGCTGACGCCCGCGAGGATCCTTACGGGCTTTGTTGTGGCGGGCGTGATCCTGAGCGCGCTGGGGCTTTATCAGCCGCTTTTCGACTTTGCTCAGGAGGGCGCCGCGGTTCCTATTTCCGGATTCGGCAACCTTATGGCTCAGGGCGTGCGCGACGCTCTAAGGGAGGAAGGCGCGCTGGGAATACTGACAGGCGGCTTAAAAATAGCCTCGGCAGGCGTTGCGGCGGCGATATTTTTTTCGTTTTGCGCCTCATTGGTTGCAAAATCGCGCGATAAGTAAGTGTGGGCTTGAAATGACAGCCGAAATTTGCTATAATATAAGATAAAGCAAATTTTGGCTGAACAAGCCCAAGGAGGACAAATTATGTGTGAGAAAAAACCGTATTATATCACTACCGCGATTGCATATACCTCGCGCAAGCCGCACATCGGCAACAGCTACGAAATCGTGCTGACCGACGCCATTGCGCGCTATAAAAGAATGCTGGGCTACGACGTGTTTTTCCAGACGGGAACCGACGAGCACGGCCAGAAAATTGAGATGTACGCCCAGGCTGAGGGCTGCACGCCGAAGGAATACGTTGACAAGGTAGCGGGCGAGATCCGCGATATCTGCGACGTTCTGAACACCTCTTACGATTACTTTATCCGCACCACCGACGAAAAACACGAGCGCGTGGTTCAAAAGATTTTCAAGAAGCTGTACGAGCAGGGCGATATTTACAAGGGCAGCTACGAGGGTCTTTACTGCACACCCTGCGAGAGCTTTTGGACGGAAAGCCAGCTTGTTGACGGCAAATGCCCCGACTGCGGCAGAGAGGTAAAGCCCATGAAGGAGGAGGCGTATTTCCTGCGCCTTTCAAAGTACCAGAAGCAGCTTGAGGACTACATTGAGAGCCATCCCGACTTTATTTATCCCGAAAGCCGCAAAAAGGAAATGCTCAATAACTTTATCAAGCCCGGACTGCAGGATCTCTGCGTGTCGCGCACAAGCTTTAAGTGGGGCGTTCCCGTTGACTTTGACGATAAGCACGTTGTTTATGTATGGATAGACGCGCTTTCTAACTATATCACTTCAATAGGCTACGACCCCGACGGCAGCAGCGAGATGTATAAAAAATACTGGCCTGCCGACGCGCACATCATAGGCAAGGATATTGTGCGCTTCCACACCATTTACTGGCCGATTATGCTTATGGCGCTGGGCGAGCCGCTTCCCAAGCAGGTTTTCGGCCATCCGTGGCTGCTGTTCGGCGAGGACAAAATGAGCAAGAGCCGCGGCAATGTAATCTACGCCGATGAGCTTGTAAAGATGATAGGCGTCGACGCGGTGCGTTACTACCTGCTGAGCGAAATGCCCTTTGCAAACGACGGCTCAATTACCTACGATACAATTGTTGAGCGCTTTAATTCCGACCTTGCCAACACTCTCGGCAACCTTGTAAACCGCACAATTGCCATGAACAACAAGTATTTCGGCGGTGTTATTCAGGAGCCTGTTGCCGCTGAACCTCTCGACGATGAATTAAAGCAGTTCTGTCTTGACACCATCAAAAAGGTTGACGACGCTATCAATATTTTCCATATCAGCGACGCGCTTGAGGCGGTTATTAACCTTGCAAAGCGCTGCAATAAGTACATCGACGAGACCGCTCCGTGGGTGCTCGCCAAAAACGAGGAAACAAAACCGCGCCTCGGCACGGTTCTGTATAACCTGCTTGAAAGCATCCGCTATATCGCGGTGCTGATTCAGCCATTTATGCCCGACACCAACAAGGCGATTTTACAGCAGATTTGCTGCGATACCGCCGACTACGAGAGCCTGTCCGCCTTCGGCGCAACAAAGCCCGGCACACAGCTCGGTCAGGCGACTCCCCTGTTTGTAAGAATCGACCCCAAAAAGTTTGAGGAAGACCTTAAGGCTATGCAGGCTGCCGCGGCAAAGGGTGAAAAGGCAATTGAAGAGCTGGAAGAAGCAGAGGATTTGGAGAGCATTGCGAAGATCGGCATTGACGACTTTGCCAAGTGCGACATCCGCGTAGGCGAGGTAAAGGCGTGCGAAAAGGTCAAAAAATCCAAAAAGCTGCTTCAGTTCAGCATTTTCGACGGAACGGGCGAGCGCACGATCGTAAGCGGAATAGCCAAGTACTACAAACCCGAGGAGCTTGTGGGCAAAAAGATCCTGTTTGTTTCAAACCTTAAGCCCGTTAAGCTCTGCGGAATCGAGAGCCGCGGAATGATCCTCTCGGCGGTTCACGGCGAGGGCGACGACGAGCAGCTTAAACTTGTTATCGTAGACGACGATATGCCCGCGGGCTGGAAAATCAGTTAAAAAAATTTAGGGGTACACCAAATGCCGTGTGCCCCTTTTTAAGGCAATACCGCATAATTCCGGTGTGCGGATTGCGCAGTAGGATTTTTCGTCAGACCGTACAAATAAATTGAGGTAAGGCTGACGCCTTGCCGAGGTTTTTTGGACGGTCTGACGGAATAATATTCAAGCAAGGCGTGCGCCGCGAATTGTGCGGTGTTGCCTTAAGGATTTGATAATATGAGCTTTTATAATATATTTGACAGTCACGCCCACTATGACGACGGGTGGTTTGACGAGGACAGAGAAGAACTTTTGGCGCAGCTGCCCGAAAAGGGCGTTTGCGGCGTGGTAAACAACGCGGTTGATTTGGAGAGCTCGGCGCGCGCGATAGCATTTGCCGAAAAATATCCGTATTTTTACGCGGCGGTCGGCTTCCACCCCGAAAACCTGGTAAACATGCCCGGCGACTACCTTGACAGAATCGCGGAGCTTACAAAGCACCCTAAGGTCGTGGCTATCGGCGAAACGGGCCTGGACTATCACTGGGACATTCCGCGTGATATTCAGAAGCGCGTTTTTGAGGAGCAGCTTCAGCTTTCGCTCGACTTAAATATGCCGATTGTTGTGCATGACAGAGAGGCTCACGGAGATGTTTTTGCCCTTTTGCGCAAGTACAAGCCTAAGGCTTTGGTGCACTGCTTCTCAGGCAGCGTTGAGCTTATGCGCGAGGCAGTGCGGCTGGGCTGTTACATAAGCCTCGGCGGCGTGGTGACATTTAAAAACGCGCGCCACAGCATTGAAGTGGCAGGCGAGATTCCGCTTGACAGGCTGCTGCTTGAAACGGACGCTCCGTATATGGCGCCCGTACCGTTCAGGGGCAAGCGCTGCGACAGCTCTATGATTGTGTATGCGGCTGAAAAAATAGCGGCTCTGCGCGGATTGGGCGTACAGGAGCTGCTAAATATTACCGCGGACAACGCAAGGCGGTTTTACGAGATATAAAAATTTTGCTTTTCTCCCCGAAAACAGACTTTTCTTCAGATAAACTTTAGATTAAGCGATTATAATGTATGTATAACGAGGGAGGAGAGCGCGATTATGAAAAACAAAACCGAAATTACAAACAAAAAATCCGCAGGCTTTTGCAAAGGAGCCGCAAAGGGGCTGATGTCCGTTGCAGCTGCAGCAATTTTCTGCTCAACGGTGTTTGCAGGCTGCGGCTCATATGACAATTCTTCTTCAAAGCCCACAACGCCCAATCACACGCTTTATTTCAGAACAGAAATGCAGGCGGATAAGGTTACCGCAAACTTTTTCAATACAGTCAACGGCGATAAAGAGGACGTTGAAATGAAAAACGTCGGCAGCAGCGACGGCTATGTATTTTCCTGTATGGGCGACATGACGAAATACAACAAGGTTACCTTTACTTATGACGACTCGCAGACAAAGGACGTAGCCTTTAATGAATTTGTAAACGGCTGGAACAATTCAAGCTACGGACTGGTGCCTTTCACCGAGGGCGAAAAATTGATCGACAAGGCTGAGTTTACTACCGAAACATTGAAGTACAAGGGCAACGATAAAGAAATCTATATTTGGACGCCTGAAAACTACGACGCTAAATCAGCGGAAAAGTATTCCACAATTTATCTTTATGACGGACAGTGGATGCTGGTGCGCGACTTTGAGAGCGGAATGGGCTCGGGCTGCTGGAACGTTGCAGAAAACGTTACAAGCATGATGAAGGAAAGTAATAACAAGGCGATTGTTGTAGCTATCTCCACAACCGAAGTAACGCGCTGCGATGAGCTTATACCCGATTTGGGCGATTTGGCAGACCCCGACAACGCTGTTGTCAGCACTAACAAAGAGGGTAAAATTTTCTGCAACTTTGTTGTAAATGAGCTCGTTCCGTTTATTCAAAAGAAATATAACGTATATGCCGATGCGGCGCACACCTCTATCGCCGGTTCTTCTCTGGGCGGTATGGCCGCATTCTACGCCGGAATGGAACACCCGGACGTTTTCGGAACCGTCGGCGCGCTCTCACCCGCTTTTGCATTTTTCGATGAATCGGTATGGGACAAATATCTGAAAGACAAGGATTTTGAAAAGTCACCCTGCGTATATATGTATTCGGGCGACGTGCAGGACAACAAATTGTCGGCAGAAGCGATGAAATCAGGCTTGCTTGACAAGGGCTTTCCAAAGGATAAGCTTTTTTACCACTATAACCCTAACGGCGAGCATTTAGTGCCCTACTGGCGCAACATATTCTCTGAATATCTGGTTGCAATGTTTGACAGAGAAGCACTGCTTGTAAAAGTTTAATAAACATTATTATTTTAAAAACACAGCCGCCGCGAACGAAAATCGCGGCGGCTTTTAATGCAGCACAACGCCGAAAAGAGCCGCTGAAAAGCGGCTCTTTTCGGTTTAGAAGTTTTGAAATTAACGTGAAAAACGTGGATTAGTGTAATTAATTAATTAATTGACTGAATCTTTTCAAATATACTTTCCTAATTTGCTTTTATTATCCAACCTTAGCGTTAGCAGTGTCGCCGAAGAAGTTGAATCTGAAAAGCTTGCTTTCGTCATTCTTGTTTTCGCAGAAGATGCTCGCCTCGGCAATTTTGCCGCCCTCGATAAGCTTTGTAAGGCCTACAAGCTGGCAAAGCTTGGATCTGAGGTTAAGTTTGTCGCCTTCGTTGGTTACAAGATATACGTTGCCCTCGCAGGTATCAAGCACGGCGAGGAACTCTGCTACATCAATGTTGTGTAAACTCATGATGGGTGTCATATTGTTTCCTCCTTAATTCTGTTGAGAGGCCCATATTATCGGAGCCAATCAATATTATTCGTGCGCCATTTACCATTTGGCAAATCATGATTTTTTACCGACTGTGGTTTGTTATTCAGTTGTTACTCGAGTAAGCTTTTGAATAAGCCGATTCGTCAAGCGGACTATTTACTTGACACTCACTATTATACTCAACTTTTTGAAAAAGTCAACAATTTTCAGCCTGTATATTTGTGCATGATGACATTTTGCTGTCAGTTTTCGCCAACTATCATAGGGGCGTTTTGTATAGTTTCAACATGTTATTGCTTTGTAAGAATATAGCTTGTTAAAGTTTTAACAGGTCTTTTGGGCAATTTAGATAACTTAATTCCTTTTTAAAATAAAATCAAAGTGCGTTTTGACAAACTTGATTTTCCTTTTATTTTTCCAAACGCCAATCCCAACGATTTTTGGCTTGTGTATTGACGATTATGGGGTTTGAGGCTATAATGGTAACAACAATATACAACATATAGATAAGGGGTTTTTTTATGCTGAATGAAGTTTTTAAGCAATATAAGAGCGGTACCGACATCAGAGGCGTCGCCGTTGAGGGTGTTGAGGGGCAACACGTCAACCTGACGGACGATGTTATCTGCAAAATGGCGGACGGTTTTGTGCTCTGGCTGTCAAAAAAGGTCGGCAAAGCCGCCGATGAGCTGAAAATCTCGGTAGGACGCGACAGCAGAATATCGGGGCCACACATTATGGAGCTTACAACCGCGCGTTTTAAGGCGGCCGGCGCTCAGGTGCTTTGCTGCGGACTGGCTTCAACACCCTCCATGTTTATGACGACGGTTGATTTGGGCTGCGACGGCGCTTTGCAGATTACCGCGAGCCACCATCCCTTTAACAGAAACGGACTTAAGTTCTTTACCCGCGAGGGTGGACTCGAAGGCAGCGACATTGAGGCTATCCTTGAATACGCCCAGAACGGCGAGAGCCCCAAGGGAAATAGTGGCGGAAGCATTACCGACTGCGATTACATGGAGGACTACGCCAAAGGGCTGTGCGAGAAGATAAAAAAAGAAGTTAACGCCGAGGACTACGAGCACCCGCTCAAGGGCTTTCATATTGTAGTTGACGCGGGCAACGGCGCCGGCGGCTTTTACGCGGACAAGGTTCTTGCGGTTTTGGGGGCAGACACAAGCGGCAGCCGCTACCTTGACCCCGACGGAATGTTCCCCAACCATGTTCCGAACCCCGAGGACGCGGCAGCTATGGCTTCAATTTGCGAGGCGGTAAAGGAGAACAACGCTGATTTGGGCGTTATTTTTGATACGGACGTTGACCGCGGCGGCGCGGTTGACAGCAAGGGCAGCGAGATAAACCGCAACCGTCTTGTAGCCGTAGCCGCGGCAATAGCGCTTGAAGGCAACGACAGCGGCACGGTTGTAACCGACTCGATCACCTCATCGGGCCTTAAAGAATTTATTGAGAAAAACTTGGGCGGAAAGCATTACCGCTACCGCAGGGGCTACAAAAACGTCATTGACAAGGCGCTTGAGCTTAACGCCGAAGGTATCAACTGTCCGCTGGCTATTGAAACCTCGGGACATGCCGCAATGCGCGAAAACTACTTTCTCGACGACGGCGCGTACCTGTGCACGAAGATAATCATCAAGGCGGCACAACTGAGAAAGCAGGGCAAGGATCTAAGCGACCTTACCGCCGATCTTAAAGAGCCGCTGGAGAGCGTTGAGGTTCGTTTTCAGATCACCGAAAAGGATTTCCGCGCCTGCGGCGAGAGGATTATTGAGGATTTGACCGCCTACGCCGAGGCTCAGCCCGGCTGGCAGCTTGCCGACGATAACCGCGAGGGCGTGCGCGTTTCATTTGATAAGGATAACGGCAACGGCTGGTTTTTGCTCAGACTTTCGGTTCACGATCCGATAATGCCGCTCAACATTGAAAGCGACAGCGAGGGCGGCACGGACATTATCTACAAAAAGCTCTACGAGTTTTTGCAGACCACTGACGGGTTAAAATTATAATTTGTTCGCTCAGCGGACGGATTTTGGGAAGGGTATGAATGTTTTTTGATTTTTCTTCGCCTTTAGCGGCGATATTCACTTGTATTGCCATTTCGGTTATACCCGCGCTTTTGGCAGCGGAATGGTTTATATTTTTAAAAGCCGGTGAAAAGGGCTGGAAGGCGCTGATTCCCTTTTACAGCACGTTTCTTTCTCACCACATTATCGGAATGAGCCACGCATGGTTTATTATCGATATGGTCTTATGGATATGCGAAATGTTTATTGAGGAATTCCACCTCGGCACGCATTTGTTCAGCCAAATATTTTTCGCTGTTGCCGCTGTTTTTACAATCGTTTCGGAGATTATACATATTAACAAGTTGTGCAATGTTTTCAGAAAGGGACGCGGCTTTAAAATAGGTACGTTTTGCGTTCCTGAGGTTTTTCTGCTGATTATCGCGTTCAGCAAGGCGGAATACCACAAGCCCGAACACAAATAATAACACAAATCCTCCGCGGAATAACACAAATCCTCCGCGGATAATCGGTTCCGCGGAGGATTTTTATACTATTTTCAATTAAAACACTTTAAAAACAGATGTTAGCAGAAAATTTTGCAGAACAAGGCGGAGGACGCAGGAATACTGACGTATTCCGAGGACGACAACGCAGTTATGCGGAATTTTATGCAACAGATGTTAAAGGGTTTTATTTGATAATAGTATTATATGTCATATAGGAAGTCAGCCCAGTAATACTGGCTCATGTACTCGTTCTGATAGGCATTTACAGCGCCCGCGTCAAGCTCCTGAAAGCGGTAATA